>MHER01000094.1 GCA_001805205.1 Nitrospirae bacterium RIFCSPLOW2_12_42_9
TATCAGGTTGGCAATCGTTGCTGCAGTACTTATAAACACGCCATTTGCTTATGCCAAGTTCTCGGGCAAGCCACGTAGGAGTACGACCATCTAATGCCTCAGAAATTTTATTAGTCCGCTGTTTTGTCATTTCGGGTCAAAAGTCGGGAATTTTGCTGAGTTATACAACTATTTTGGAGTATCCCTCCAATATATACCGCAATTATTTAGTGTTTGTTGCTAACTATGGGTAATTAATAATAAACAGGCGCCCCCGGTTTCGCACGTGGAAAATCGAAAAGCTGCGACCGTGTACCATCATAAAGCCAAACCGAAAAGCGTTTTTATCCACGTTTGGACCCGCAGGTAGGTAGGGCAAACGAATAAAGCGAGCTAATAAATAATGTTCCTGGATATTGGATAGGGTAGGGGAGAGACAAAGTAATAAGGATAGATAAGCAATATATACATAATGTTTATTATAGATATAAAAGTAATAAGGATTTGGCTATGTTAATTAGACTGCTTATGTTTGCGCAATGATTCAGCAGTGGATGACGGCTGCGGAGAATCATCAGCATGCAGTTGATGTTGGTTTACGTATTATGCCCAAGGGTCCCGATCATTGGCGGTCCGGGAAGAAAGCGAGCGAAAGCACCCGTAAAATTATGAGTGAAAAGAGAAAAATATACTGGGATAAGCGGAGGAGTGAACGAAATTAGCCTACATTTGCCCCTGATTTGCTTAATGTTGGGAATAACTACGCTAATCCTTATTTATAATCTGTCTAAATAACATACCTTTATTCATATTGATTCTAAATAATAACACTATTTAGATTGATTCTAAATATAAGTGCATAAGCCCGAACTAGTTGATTTAATTCCGCTTTACTTCAAATTTATCCGGAAGTTTAAGCGCGACAATCAAATAAGAATAGATCAACTTCGTTGTATCTGTTATATATACCACCCCATCGACCTCAGGTGCATGTCCATATGTACGTCCTTCAATAAGATAAGGTGCATCCTTAGAAGGGCCATCTATCAATACTATCTGTTTGGTTCCAATGAGACTCCGGTTTTTCCGAAGGGATATCTTCTGCTGAATCCGCATTAACTTATCCCTTCTCTTATTTTTCACCCTCTCGTTTATCTGTCCCGGCATTGAATAGGCATCTGTATCTTCTTCATTCGAGTATGTAAAGACACCGAGCCGGTCAAACTCAATATCTCTAACGAACTCAACCAGTTCATTAAACTGCTCTTCTGTTTCTCCGGGAAAGCCAACTATCAGGGATGTCCTTAATACTACATCAGGAATACTTTTTCTAAGATTCTCAATAGTTCTTAATATACTTTTTCTTGTATGGCCTCTGTGCATCCTGCTTAGTATATTGTCATTAATATGTTGTACAGGCATGTCTATATATCTGCATATCTTCTCTTCATTGGCCATAACTTTTATCAATTCTTTTGTGAATGAACCAGGGTATGTATAAAGAAGACGTATCCATTTTATGTCCTTTATAAAGACGAGTTTCTTAAGGAGATGTGTCAGTGCATTCGGTTTCCGAAGGTCCCTTCCATATGCTGTGGTATCCTGAGCAACAAGGTTAATCTCAACAACCCCTTCCAGCGACAGACGTTCTGTTTCATTTGTAATTGATTCTATGGTGCGGCTCCTCTGTCTTCCCCTTAAGGTTGGAATAACACAGAACGTACATTTATGATCACAACCCTCTGCGATCTTTACAAAGGCTGAATGTGCAGGACTAATCCTGATCCTTGGAAGTGCTGATTCATAATTGAAATTAGCAGGGTCTGAAATAAATATCTGCTGATGTTTTGCAATAGATGATCTTTTATTTTTAAATCCCTTGCATATATTAACGACATCCGCAAAGGAACCTGTGCCAACTACTGCATCAAGCTCAGGCATTTCTTTCAGCAGTTCTTCCTTATATCTCTGCGGAAGACAACCTGCTGCAATAAGTAGTTTGCACCTTCCACTCTCTTTTAACCCGCCAAGTTGCAGGAGTGTGTTGACAGATTCCTCTTTGGCAGCATCTATAAAACCACAGGTGTTAACAACTACTATCTCAGCCTCTGCTTCATTGGATGTAAGCTCAAAACCAGCCTCCTTTAGAAGGCCTAACATTATCTCTGAATCTACCTGATTCTTGGGGCAACCGAGGTTTATTAGACCAATCTTCATTGATTTCATCTGCTAACTATCTACACATATTGTTATCACAGTAATATTATCTATCCCGCCGTGATTATTGGCAAGCGTAATAAGTCTATCTGTGATTTTTTCAGGGGAAGGCATTAATTCAGTTATAGCAGATAATATCTCCTTCTCTGATAACATGTTTGTCAGACCATCCGTGCAGAGTATTATTATATCACCCTCAGCTATTTGAATATCTGCAACATCTACATCAATATCGTATGACACTCCTAATGCCCTCGAGAGCATATGACGGTTTGGATGATATAAAGCCTCCTGTAGAGTGAGAAGACCGAGCCTGATATATTCCTCTACTACAGTATGATCTTTTGTGATCTGAGTAATCTTGTTTTTTCGTATGAGATACATCCTGCTGTCTCCTACATGTGCGATCATGGCATTATCTTCTTCAAGCTTTACTACCACTACAGTTGTTCCCATTCCTTTGAGGTCATACATCATGCTCGCGCGCTGGATAATGCGGTTGTTGGCTCCCTTTATTGCCTCTATAATCCTTTCTGTTATCTCTGCAGATGACCTGTATGATTCTGTTGATACCAACCCATCTTTTATAGTCTCTACTGCCAGCCTGCTTGCAACCTCCCCGCCTGCATGTCCACCCAATCCATCTGCTACTATAAAAAGTGACAGATCAGGATATATACCGTAAGCATCTTCATTGTTTTTCCTTACCCGGCCAATATTCGTATTTCCATAAACCTTGATATCCAATTCTATTCCTCCTCTTTATAAATCTAACATAATTCAGCACTCTTGTGGAATTATTGTAAAATTGTAATATTTTTGTTGACAACGGCTTTATAATATGCTATTTGATTAAATCGGTGAAAAGGCATAAAAACCCTGCCGTTACAGGAAGCTTCTTTAAACCCAACCAAATAGGCAACATTGTCGGAACCAGCAGACACCAGTTGCAGTACCGGGACTCTACAGGTCTTATCAACTCTTCGCAGAAGAATGATGGTGGACACGGGAGGTCTACCTTATTATTAACCTTTATGACTTATTCTTAAGTCAAGGAGGGGGGAAATGCGGATTATTGCAATAGCAAATCAAAAAGGTGGCTGTGGTAAGACAACTACAGCGATCAATCTTTCAGCAACATTAGCAAAATCCAACAGGACCGTGCTTTTGATAGACATGGACCCGCAGGGGCATTCTACATTAGGATTTAATATCAGACCGGAAGAGATTGGGCTCTCTGTCTATCATGTACTTAAAGAAGGTGTGTTTCTGGATGATGTGGTTTTGAACACAGGGACGCAAAATGTCAGAATCGCCCCATCAAATATTATACTTTCTGCCATTGAACAGGAAATAGCAGGGGCTTCAGAGAAGGAGAAGAAACTCCACAATGCAATCAGTATGTCAAAGAAGATTTATGATTATATAATTATTGACTGTCCGCCAAATCTTGGGATATTGAGCATTAATGCACTGAGGGCAGCAGAAGAGGTTATTATACCGCTCGATGTCAGTTTCTTTTCTATGCATGGTCTTGGAAAGTTGCTTGAGACCATTGAAATTCTTAACAGAAGAAGCGGGCACAGATTAGAGACATACATTCTTCCAACCATGTTTGACAGGAGGAGCCGGTTTGCCCGTGAGATTATAGAGGAAGTGAAAACTCATTTTAAGGGGGTCATATTCAATACCCCGATCCGCAATTGTACCAAACTCCGTGAATCTGTCAGTTTTGGACGCGCTGTAACTGACTATGCCCCGAATTCCATTGGTAACTGGGACTACACTGGTGTTGTTGAGGAGCTTATCCTCCAGGAAGATCCCGTCAGGGAGGCACGTCCAATCGCAGTCTTAAGCTCATCGATCATTAAGAATCCTGACAGGGCCATTCAGCCAGGATTTACAGATAACGGTTTCCTCTTTGTATATAAAGACCCTAAAGCCGCTGAAGTTAAGATCGCGGGAGATTTTAATGAGTGGATGCCTGATAAAGGTGTAATGTCCGTACGCAGTGAAGATGGCACATGGAAAAAGATCATAAATATTAAGCCCGGATCATACCAATATAAATTCTGTATTGATGGAGAGTGGAAAGAGGATCCAAATAATCCCAATATCGTGTGTAACAAATATGGCTCTTATAATTCCTTAGTTGTAATAGACTGAGGAGGGAGAGTGAAAAAAAAACGGCTGGGGAAGGGGCTTGAAGATATATCCCATTTCTTTATTTCCCAGGATCAGAATAAAGAAGATACTGCAGCCTTAGCTGTAGAAGAAAGGCCTAAATGTCATGTTCTCTCTGTTGTAGATCTTTTTAATCCCCACAGGGGTGCGCTCTTTACATCAAAACTATCTCTGAAATTTTGTAAAAGTGGTTCAAGGACATTAGTTGTAGATACTGACACACGTTTTCCGAGTGTCGCATTTACCCTTGGGGTTTCCAAACCAGGTTACTCATTAAGTCATTATTTCCAGGATAAATATCAGCCTGAGGATATATTATGTCCTGCCCCATTTGGACTTAAACTCCTTGCCCCGCATCTCGATACAAAATATAGTCCAGAAATGGATAAACAAGCAATGGGCTTGCTTATTGAATTACTTGCCTCTATTGAGAAGGATACAGATATTATTGTCCTGAGGCATTACAAAAAAGAAATTCTTCCTCTGATTAAGGATGTAATCTTTTTTGTCCCTGTTTCTCATTCGAGTATGATTATGGCTTACAGGGAGATTAAGACATTTATTTCGGCAGGTGATAACAAAAGGGTCGGATTGATTATTACGGATAATGAAAATGAAGATATAGGAAGAAGGGCATATGATAAGATTACGGAATGTTTAGAGATATATTGTGGGATAAGACCATATTTATTCGGTTATTTACCGGATATCTCCGGACACTCCATTTCTGCTGTTTTAGACGGCATAGAGCAGTCTAATTATATCCATGCAAACGAGAATAAAGATAAAGAAATTGATGAAGACACTTTCTTTGGAAGACTTCAATACCTGACAGGGAAGAACAATATTACACAGGGGGAGATTTCAAGATTGCTAAGAAAGCCGTAGGACCATACAACGTACACTCCCCCCTGATTTCATGAATTCAGAGGTATCCGCTGATATGATCTTAAGACCAAATTCCTCTAACTTCTTATAAAGGGTGTCAGGACATTTAAACACAATGAGGTTCATCCCTATATTTACTGAATTACATACAAACAAATGCGCCTCTTCTTTTGATAACTGTAATATCTTTGATGGGAGCCCCTTAATTATCTCAATGCTTTTAGGGTGGAACGCTTCGGGATAGTAAACAATAAGGTCAGCAGGTTTTATATATAACAGGCAGGTATCCAGGTGATAGAAATGCGGGTCTATGAGTTCGAGGGATATGTATTCCTTCCCGATTATTTCCCCGATGTGAGTGTGGGCGGCCAGGTCTGTTCTGAACCCGTATCCAAGCAGAATGATGTTTTTATAGAATACAGTATCCCCTTCTCCTTCATAGGATATTCCCGCTTGTAATCTGTGGCGCTTATATCCAAGGTCAGAAAACCATTTTGCATAATATTGCTCCTCCCCCTGTCTTTCCCTGTGTTTGAAATTTGAAAGGATTATCGAGTCCTTATATACAAGCCCTGCATTTGCAGTAAATACCATGTCAGGAAGGTCTTTGACAGGTTCTATGAGTGATATATCTGCACCTGAATTCTCTATGAGGTTATAAAGATACTGCCACTGTCTGTTAGCATTCCTATGGTCAGCAGGATTATTCAGGTCCATCCATGGGTTTATCTCATATGCAATAGTATAAAAGGCCGGCCGGCACATCAGAAATTCAGGTTTCTTCTTCATATCTTAAGGCTATCAGATGGGAGCAAAAGTGGCAAATTGTACAGGATAAGGATTACCGGAGATTGGAAAAAGCCACATCAATATGTTATGATAACCAGTTATGAACAACAAGTTGATGCGAGAAGGGCTCACGAAGTTCATTGATTCAATGGAACTTGGTTTTAATGATGAGTCTAAGGAGAAGATACTTGATAATCTTGAGAAGTTGTGGTCCGGAGTGCTTTTATCAGGTTACACTCAAGATCCCTGTAGTGCATTGAGCTCACGTCAGACTTCATTATCTAATGACCCTGTCTTTATAAACAATGTCCCGTTTGTTTCTATTTGTCAGGACCATTTTCTTCCTTTTTCCGGTTATGTATCTATAGGATATATACCTGGCAAAGAAATAGTGGGGTTATCTAATATAGGCAAATTGGTACATATCTTATCTACGCGCCTTAACTTACAGGAAGGTCTTACAGCCGAGATTGCTGATGTAATATACAAATCGATAAGTCCGGTTGCAGTAGGTGTTTATTTAGTTGCCCAGCATTATTGCATGAAGGCAAGGTACCCTGCTCAAAACAGTAGTGAGGTTGTTACCACAAGCTTTAGAGGGGACTATAAATGGGGCAATTTCAGAGATGAATTCTTAAAGGTCGTTAATGGGGTCTCAAATTCAAAGAGAAACCTTCATGCCCCTTCGGGGCACAAAGGAGCATCCCCCCATCCCCCCTTTAGAAAAGGGGGGTAAGGGGGGATTTGGCGGAATTAATAACTATGTATGAGATTAAGGTTATAACCACAATTTCTGCTGCACATAGTCTCAGAAACTATCCGGGGGATTGCAAGAATATCCATGGCCACAATTACAAGGTTGAGGTGGTGATGCAGAGCGAGGGCCTTGATAATCTCGGCATGGCAATAGACTTCAGAATGCTCAGGCAGGAAATCGAGCGATTACTTCAGACACTTGATCATACCTATATAAATGATAAACCACCGTTTGATACAATAAACCCCACAGCAGAAAATCTGTCTCAATGGATTTATGATACACTTTCAAAAAAATTAAACAGGGATATTGCACGAGTATGTCGTGTTAATGTTTGGGAGAATGAAAATTCTTCAGCATCATATTTTGACTAATATAAATACATCATACATCTCAGATATACCCCCCTTTTCCCCTGATAAATACAGCCTCATCTGTCACTCATGTTGACAAGTATATAATCCCGCTGTTATTATTATAATAATTTAATAAAAAGGTAATTCCACTGGGGGGGCCGATGAGGCTGAGAACCCTTGTCATTACGCAAGTGGAAACAAGCCAATGGTGAGTTGGTGAGTAGTTCTTTTGATCAATTAATCAATGGTTTGATTCTCTGGTGATGAAGCAAGGGTAACCCTTTGAACCTGAACTGGATAATGCCAGCGAAGGGAAGTGGGAGTGTAAGCCGTACTTCCCGGCAGGAGTACGGCTTTTTTATTTTATATGGATATCATCATTACAATAAACGGAAAGACTCAGAACATTAAGGAAGGAAATACACTCATGTCGCTTTTAAAATTTCTGGATATAAATCCCGGGCGTGTTGCTGTGGAATATAACAAGGAGATAATTGATAAGGGTCAGTATGATTCTGTGCGCCTTAAGGAAAATGATAATCTTGAGATAATTACCTTTGTAGGAGGTGGAAATGTCTGACATTCTTAAACTTGCCGGTATCGAAATAAAATCCAGGTTGTGGGTTGGTACAGGTAAGTACAGGGATTTTGAAGAGACAAAAAAGGCCATAGAGGCATCAGGTGCTCATGTGGTTACTGTAGCAGTCAGGAGGGTAAATATTACTGACAGGACAAAAGAAAACCTCCTGGACTATATAGACCCAAAGAAGTATGTGATACTTCCTAACACAGCAGGATGTTACACAGTTGATGATGCAGTGCGAACCGCAAGGCTTGCACGGGCAGCAGGAGTCTCTGACTGGGTTAAATTAGAGGTAATCGGGGATGAAAGGACTTTATTACCGGACAATGAGGCCTTATTAGAGGCTGCAAAGATACTTGTGAAAGAAGGTTTCGTAGTATTACCCTATACAAACGATGATCCGATAATGGCAAGGAAATTGGAAGACATTGGGTGCAGTGCAATTATGCCGCTTGCAGCGCCTATTGGGTCAGGACTTGGTATCAGGAACCCATATAATATAAGGATACTGAGGGAAGGTGTGTCCATTCCTGTTATCGTTGATGCAGGTGTGGGTACTGCCTCAGATGCTGCAATTGCCATGGAGCTTGGTTGTGACGCAGTGTTAATGAACACAGCGATTGCCTGTGCAAAGAACCCTGTTAAT
This sequence comes from Nitrospirae bacterium RIFCSPLOW2_12_42_9, assembly GCA_001805205.1. Classification (GTDB taxonomy): domain Bacteria; phylum Nitrospirota; class 9FT-COMBO-42-15; order HDB-SIOI813; family HDB-SIOI813; genus HDB-SIOI813. Next base: position 8,400 of record MHER01000094.1, read on the forward strand.
ATGGCCCATGCTATGAGAATGGCTGTAGAGGCCGGGAGGCTTGCTTATATGTCAGGCAGGATACCTAAAAAACTTTATGCATCTGCAAGCAGTCCTGTGGAGGGTATGATTGAGTAGCAGGAATAAGATAGGTTTTGACCTGTATCTTATAGCAGATACAGGGTTATTTCAGAAGGATATTATCTCTTCTGTGAGACGATCTATTGACGGTGGTGTCAAAGCAGTACAACTGAGAGGGAAAAATCTGCCAGCAAGAGAGATTCTTAGGATCGGCGAGAGATTGAGGTTATTAACTTCTGAGTACTCAGTTAAATTATTTATAAATGACAGGATTGATGTTGCTATGATATTAGGTGCAGATGGTGTACATTTAGGCCAAAATGGCCTCCCTGTAGGGATAGTCCGCAAGATATTGGGTGATAGTCTTATTATAGGTGTTTCTACCCACAGTCTCAAAGAGGCGAAGGATGCAGAGCGTGGAGGGGCTGATTTCATTACTTTTGGCCCAATCTTTGCAACACCAAGTAAAGTAGTATATGGTCCACCTGTTGGATTAAGAAGGCTGGTAAATTTAACTGGCAGGATAAAGATACCGGTCTTTGCCATAGGGGGTATTAATATGGACAGGATTCAGGATGTAATGAAAAAGGGGGCTAATGGAGTAGCAGTTATATCTGCAATATTGAATTCAGAATCTGTTTATGACGCAGCAGCAAGTATGCTTAATGAACTTCGATTGTGTAAGCATCATGGATCGTAACTTATTTGACCATGCTATAGTTAGATGGTAGAATTTAATTACATAACTCATTGAAGAATAAGAATTCTTCAGCTTGCTGTGAAAGGAGAAGTCATGTCTGAATCAAAAAAGAACTATAGGTTGCCCTCTGTGAGGAACCCTTTAAAAAAATCTATAGAATTATCCAAGGAAATGTCCAAAGAAGAAAAAATAGCAGAGTATGAGAAGGAGATTGAGAGCCTTTGTGATCATATAAAAGATTTAGAAGAAGATGTACACAGGCTTTCAGAGTCAAGATATAAACTGGATGGTGCATTCAAGCAAAACGAGAAGTTAACATCCGCACTTCAGGAGGCAAAAGACCAGATACAGGCATTAAGGAGTGAGATTGAGAAGCTTACTTCTCCACCTGCAAGTTATGGGGTTTTTACCAATACAAATGATGACGGTACTGTTAATGTTTATGTATCAGGGAGGAAGCTAAAAGTAAATGTTCGCCCTGGAATTGAAATTAAATCTTTGAGAAAAGGGCAGGAGGTTATACTCAACGAGGCCCTTAATATAATAGAGATCCGGAGTTTTGATGGTCAGGGAGAGGTAGTCAGGTTGAAAGACAGGCTTGCAAAAGAGAGGGCTATCGTATCCATGCACGGGGATGAAGAGAGGGTTGCAGAGATAGCAGAACCGCTTCAGGGCATAAAACTAAGTGTTGGAGACGTACTTCTTTTTGATAATCGCTCAGGCCTGCTTTTGGAGAAATTACCAAAGTCAGAGATGGACGAGGTGATACTGGAAGAGGTTCCTGATGTAACATATTCAGATATAGGTGGTTTAAAAACACAGATAGAGACGATCATGGATGCAATTGAACTACCCTTTGTATATCCTGAATTATTCAAGGAGTACAGGTTAAGTCCTCCAAAAGGGGTCTTACTCTATGGCCCTCCCGGATGCGGAAAGACACTGATAGCTAAGGCCGTTGCCAATTCCATAGCCAAGAGACTCGAGTCTAAGAAGGGGAAGGACGTGAGAAGTTATTTCCTCCATGTCAAAGGACCTGAGTTGTTGAATAAATATGTGGGTGAGAGTGAACGCCAGATCCGGGAGGTCTTCAGCAAGGCAAAAGATAAGGCAGAAGAAGGGATGCCTGTAGTGGTATTCTTTGATGAGATGGATGCCCTGTTCAGGACCAGGGGTACTGGCATATCCTCTGATGTCGAGTCAACTATTGTTCCACAGTTCTTGTCAGAGATAGATGGTGTGGAGAGTCTTCGCAATGTAATAGTAATTGGCGCGAGTAACAGGCAAGACCTGATTGATCCGGCAATACTCAGACCAGGGCGTCTGGATATTAAGATCAGGATTGATCGTCCTGATAAAGATTCAGCAAAGGATATCTTTGGCAAGTATCTTATTAAAGAGCTGCCATTTAACAAGTATGAACTTGATCAGGAGGGTGGAGACGTCCAGAAGCTCGTGGAGAGATTGGTCAACATAACTGTAGAGCAGATGTACAGCGTTGATGAGGAAAATAAATTTCTTGAAGTTACATATGCAAATGGAGAAAAGGAGATACTCTACTTTAAAGACTTTGTAAGTGGTGCAATGATCCAAGGGATTGTTTCACGGGGAAAGAAGTATGCAATAAAGAGGATGATTACCACAGGTGAAGGAGGGATTAAAGGGGATGATCTGCTTACAGCCATAAAAGATGAGTTTAAAGAGAATGAGGATCTCCCAAACACCACAAACCCTGATGATTGGGCAAAGATAGCAGGCAGGAAGAACGAGAGGATTGTAAATGTAAGGACTATCAGCGGAAGGACTAAAGAATCTAGGCGTGTGGAGACAGTCCCGACAGGACATTATTTATAAGGCAGATATAAAGGTATAATATGCCAAACAAATTAATCATAGGCACAGAAACAGAATTTGGAATTATGTCAAGAAAGATCGACGGGTATGACCCTGTAACATCCTCCCTCTTTACGATCAACCATCTGCGGCCATTTTCAGCGCTCAGGATTCTATGGGATTATGAGAATGAGGACCCGCTTGTAGATGCGAGGGGATTTGTTGTAGATGGGGAGAAGGAGAGGCCGACACAGGATGAGAACCTGAACCTGAACAAACCGCTTGAGAATGGCGGCCGGTTATATGTTGATGGGGCACATCCGGAATACTCTACTCCTGAATGTACTAATCCGAGGGATGTTGTGATCTATGAGAAGGCAGGTGAGGCATTGATGCACCTGTGCCTCGAGAATGCAAACAGGTTAAGGAAAGAAGAGGAAAAGATATTTTTATATAAAAATAATACAGATGGTAAGGGAAACAGCTACGGGTATCATGAGAATTATTTAATGTTACGCGCTACCCAGTTTGAGAAGATAGTCCAGAGCCTGACCCCATTTCTCGTTACGCGGCAGATATTTGCCGGTTCGGGCAAGGTTGGCACAGATAACAAGGCAGACCCTGCAGCATTCCAGATCTCGCAGAGGGCCGATTTTTTTGAGACCCTGATAGATCTTAATACAATGGCGAAACGTCCTATCATTAATACCCGCGATGAGCCGCATGCTGACCCCAAGCAATTCAGAAGATTACATATAATAGTTGGTGATGCAAACATGGCAGAATTATCAACCTACCTTAAGGTGGGGACCACTGCACTAATATTGCAGATGATTGACAATGAACACTTTATTACAGGACTGGAACTCGATAATCCATTACAGGCTATCAAGGCTATATCAAGGGACCTGACCCTGAAAAAGGGTATTAAGCTTGCAAACGGAAAGGAGTATACACCAGTAGAAATACAGAGGGCCTATTTGGAAGAGGCATATAAATACTTTGGAAGTATGGAAAGAGATCCGGTGGCATTTGAAATAATGGATCACTGGCAGGAGATTCTAAACAGACTTGAAAAGAATCCAAATGAATTGAGCAGAAAGATTGACTGGTTAATAAAATACGACCTGATTAATAACTATCGGGAGAAAAAGGGGTTTGACTGGGATAATCCAAAACTTGCCATGATGGACCTTCAATATCATGATCTGAATCCGGAAAAGGGCTTTTATTATACATTATTGAAGGATGGTTATATTGATACTATGGTATCCCCTGGGCTGGTACTCCTGGCTAAAGATTCTCCACCCCGTGATACGCGGGCATATTTCAGGGGTATGTGTATAAAGAAATTTCCAAAAGAAGTTTATGCAACAAGCTGGAGCTCTGTATTGTTTGATATTGGGAATTTTACCATAAAAAGGGTCCCATTATTACATCCATTGAAAGGTACAGAGGCCTTGGTTGGGAATGTATTTAACAGGTCAGAGACAGCAGAGGATCTCTTGAGGAATCTGGCCGCCTAATGGAGGGTTTATCATGGGTCAACAGGAAAGAGAAAAGAAAAAATCAAAAGACAAGACAGAGAAACAGGCAGAGGCTAACCCTGAAGTAGTAGAAAAGGGCAAGAAGATCAAGGAAGATATAGACGAGCTACTTGATAAGATTGATGATGTCCTTGAAGAGAATGCAGAGGAGTTTGTAAAGAACTATGTCCAAAAAGGCGGAGAATAATATGTGGAATTCGAGTTTTTATGATTTCCTGACATCCCAGTATCCTAATATGCTTTCACAGTCCGGCTTAAACCACACGGGGGATAATCTGGCAAACAACTTGGGCCATAAAGAATCAATAAAGAATGTCCCGTTTGGGACAACTGTTCTGGCCATGAAGTACAGAGATGGTGTGATAATAGCAGGTGACAGGATGGCCACAGAAGGCTATCAGGTAGCTGCCCGCAGGGTGGAGAAGGTGTACAGATGCGATGATTATTCTGCAATAGCCATTTCAGGTGCAGCAGGAGCCTGTATTGAGATGGCAAGACTTTTCCAGATAGAACTGGAGCACTATGAGAAGCTGGAAGGTATGCATCTTACCCTCGATGGCAAGGCAAACAAATTGTCATTGATGCTTAGAGGGAACCTTCCGCTTGCCATGCAGGGTCTTATTGTAATTCCAATATTTGCAGGTTATGACCTCAGTAAAAATGAAGGAAGGATTTATAAGTATGACATCACAGGCGGCAGATACGAGGAGACTGAATATTATTCCACAGGTTCCGGGGGTAAGGATGCAAGGAGCACACTAAAAAAGTTATACTCGGCTGACATGCCTGAGGATAAGGCTATCTCATTGGCATTGGAGGCGTTGTATGATGCAGCAGAAGAAGATATAGGTACAGGCGGGCCTGATATGATAAGGGGGATATATCCTACTTTAAAAATGATCAGAAAAACCGGGATTGTTGACCTGGATGAAGAGACTATTGAAACAGTTTATAAACGTATGATAGCCAACCGTCAGAAATATCATAAAAAGGAGAAACAGTAGATGCCATTGCCCTATTATGTTTCACCTGAACAGATGATGCAGGATAAGGCAGAGTATGCCCAGAAGGGGATATCAAAGGGGAGGTCGATTATTGTACTGGAATATCAGGATGGGATACTGTTCTTTGCGGATAACCCGAGCGCTTCTCTAAACAAGATTTCAGAAGTATATGACCGGATTGCATTTGCCGGTGCCGGTAAATATAGTGAGTTTGAGAGCCTGAGGAAGGCGGGTATACGGCACGCAGACCTCAAGGGTTATGCATACAGCCGTGAAGATGTAACAGCAAAATCTCTGGCAAATGCATATTCTCAGTCACTGGGTACAATCTTCAGCCAGGAGATTAAACCACTCGAGGTTGAGATCCTTGTTGCAGAGATACACGACAGTCCGGATAAGAATGAGATATACCGTATTTTATATGACGGAAATATCAGTGATGAAAAGGGCTACACTGTAATTGGCGGCAGGTCTGATGCAATAAAGATTTATTTAAAGGAAAGGTACAGTCCTAACATGCCACTTAAGGATGCATTAAAGCTTTCTATAGAGGCCCTTGAATCAGCAGTTAATATGAAAATGGCTCAGGAGAATATGGAGGTTGCAGTACTGGATAGAAACAAGAACCGGAGAAAGTTCAGGAGGATAAAGATTGATGAGTTAACTGCAATTATTGGTAGTTAAATAATTAAGGCGCTAAGTGAGCAGGTTCAATGGATAGTAGAATTTATGGGTTAGAAAATGAATTTGGGCTTATCTTTTCTGCACGGGAAAAGAGCTCAATCCCTCTCGAGAGGATATTAGGTTATCTCTTCGAAGGTATCATATCAAATAGCTGGTCTTCTAATGCCTTTCTTCCGAATGGCGCAAGATTCTATCAGGACACAGGCTGTCACCCCGAATACGCGACCCCTGAATGTGATAATATTAATGACCTTGTTATATACGACAAGGCAGGTGAGCGTATATTAGAGGCATCTCTCATTCTGGCAGAACGGAGGATGTTGGAAGATGGCATTATCGGCGATATATTTATATATAAGAATAATACTGATTCAGCCGGTAATACCTATGGGTGTCACGAGAATTATCTTGTTGCAAGGCATATAGACTTCTGGAGGTTTTCAGAGAGACTAATTCCATTCTTTGTGACAAGGCAGATATATTCCGGTGCTGGTAAAGTGCAGCGGGAATCAGGCAAAACATTCTTTTCCATTTCACAGAGGTCCCAGCATATTAATCAGAAGATATCATGTTCCACTACATCATCGAGGAGTATTATAAACACGAGGGATGAGCCCCATGCAGATGCTGAGAAGTATCGCCGTCTTCATATAATAGTTGGTGATGCCAATATGTCTGAGTTCACTACATATCTTAAAGTTGGTACAACGGCCCTGATACTCCAGATGATAGAAGATGGTTATCCTGTGAGGGGGTTGGATTTAGATGACCCTGTGCGGGCAATCAAGGAAATATCAAGAGACCTGTCAATGAAGAAGACAGTAAAGCTTGAGAATGGCAAATCTCTTACTGCTGTTGAAATACAGAGGATATATATGGAACTGGTACAGAATTATCTTGCTAACAGGGATAAGGATGATATTGCTGAAGATATTATGGATAAGTGGGAGTTTGTGCTTAATAAATTAGAAGAAACCCCCATGGAACTTTCAGAATATATTGACTGGGTAACAAAGTATGATCTTATAAATGCATACAGGTCTAAAAAAGGCTGTGACTGGGATGATCCGAGAATATCCATGATGGACCTGCAGTATCACGATATTAAGCGGGACAGGGGGCTTTATTATCTCCTTGAAAGAGAAGGGCTTGTTGATAAGGTCGTAGAAGATGAAGAAGTAAAGCATGCCATGGAATATCCTCCGCAGAATACAAGGGCAAAATTAAGAGGGGACTTTATCCGCATCGCAAACATGAAAAACAGGTCCTATAGTGTAGACTGGACATACCTGAAACTGGATGGATACGGAGAAGAGACCGTACTCTGCATGGACCCCTTTGCATCCTATGACAGGCGCATCGAGAAGATGCTCCTGCACCTCACCTATTCAAGATAAAATTGCTCAGGACATGCATGCTTTGATTTATCACATCTTTTCCGTCTATTCCCAATTTGTTTATTCATGTTATAATTTTCTGGATGAAGGACAGTGATATTCATAAGATTATAAAGATCCTGAAAGAAGATGTAAAAAAATGGGACATTCCTGTTGTCAGTATAGTAGCAGAGCGGACAAGGGACCCTTTTAAGGTACTGATCTCCTGTATATTAAGTCTGAGGACGAAGGATGGCACGACAGCGCAGGCATCTCAGAGACTATTTTCTCTGGCAGATAATCCGGCGGAGATGTCAGAATTATCAGTTAAGGAAATTGAAAGGGTGATATATCCAGTCGGGTTTTACAGGACTAAGGCAAGGAACATAAAAGAGATATGTCACACACTCATAAATGATTATGATTCAAAGGTGCCTGATGAAATAGACGAACTCCTTAAACTTAAAGGGGTTGGCCGCAAGACTGCAAACCTTGTAGTTACTATCGGCTATGATAAAGATGGTATATGCGTTGATACACACGTCCACCGTATCTCGAATCGCTGGGGATATATCAAAACTAAGACACCTGAAGAGTCTGAAATGGCCTTGAGAAAGAAACTCCCAAAGAGATACTGGAAGATATACAATGACCTGCTTGTCACATTCGGACAGAACCTCTGCAAGCCAATCTCTCCATTATGCAGTCAGTGCAACCTGACAAAATTCTGCAACCGGATAGGGGTTAAGAAGAGTCGCTAATCAAAGATTGACAAAATATTCATAAAAGAATATAAGACTTTATGCCCTTGCGAATCCTTACAGGCATAATAATCATACTTGCATCTCTCTCCTTATTCCTCACACCATTGGCCGCACAGACACCGGGGTGGGTACTCGATGGAGATTCACTTAATATAAATAAAACCGGAGAAACTTCCCTTGCGGCTACACCCCATGCCCTTGCGCCTTCACTGACTCTGAAAGGGTCTATTCCATATATTTCATGGTCAGAGATTAATGATAAAGGTATAGCGCTTGTATATGTGGCACATAAACAAGGCAATGAATGGATAATGGCTAACGGCCCATTGAACCTGTCAATAACCAGAAATGCCTCAACCCCTTCTGCAGCTATAGTTGGAAGTGACCTGTATGTGGCATGGAGCGAGGCTGATCCCAAGAATATTTTACAGATCAATGTGAAAAAATGGGATGGAAAAGAATGGATTCTGGTTGGAGGAGGTCTGAATTTCAATCCGGAAAATCATGCATCAAATCCAGTAATAGAAGCGGATGGTTCCGCTCTGTATATTACCTGGATTGAGATAAATCCTTCAGGTGTCGCAAAGATATATGTAAAACTGTGGGATGGAAATTCATGGAAGCTGCTTGGTAATAGCCTGAATAAGTCATTGGACAGGCACGGCCTGACTCCATCTATATCAGCAGATAAGGATAATGTTTACTTAGCCTGGGCAGAATATGATGAGCAGGATGTCTCCAAATTATATGTCAATCACTGGAATGGTTCAATATGGGAAGATGCCGGAGGGGTTATAAATGTAAACCAGGATAGATATGCACTATCTCCTTCACTTTCAATGGCCGGGTCGATTCCTTATATAGCCTGGATGGAATATGACTCTGATGGGGTCTCACAGGTTTATGTCAAACGTTATGATGGAAAGGAATGGAGACAGATTGGCGATAGCCTTAACATAATCCCTTCAAGACCTGCAACAAGTCCATCTATTGCCATGAAAGGTAATATCCCATATGCGGCATGGACAGAGATAAACGAGGCCGGGATATCGGGCCTCTTTGTAAAACATTGGAAGGGGTCTTCATGGGTTCTGGATGGCCCCTCCCTTAATATAAATCCGGATGGGGCAGTTACAGCGCCCTCTATTGCCACTGAGGGTGGAACTGTTTATGCCGGGTTCAGTGAAATGGACACAAACAATATTTATCGACTCTATGTGAAAAGGCTGGAAGGGAGCGCAGATTTCGATTTGTCAACTCAAGCCATTATGAAGACACGGGCTCAATCATCGACTAAAAAGTCCTCCATACCGGTCTATTTTAAATCAACACCAAAGGATTTCATACGTCCTGAAGAGCTCCTTCCACCCCCGCTTGCCTACAAGTATCTTCCCAGGACCGCTATGAATGAAGTAGACTGGATGGGAGGAATAAGGGACGGACTCCTTAAGCCCTTTGATTCAACAGACCCTGATGCAAAACCTCCGTTAATTCCTGCTAATATGGAAACAATCCTGCCAATTAAGAAGAGTTTTGGCATACCTGATGTTATTTTTCCTCATTCATCTCATGCCATGTGGCTTGATTGCAGGAATTGTCATCCGACTATATTTACTCCAAAACGGGGAGGTAATCCCATTACCATGCATAAGGTCATAGAGGGGGAATATTGCGGGAGGTGTCATGGAGTAGTTGCCTTTCGCATATTCGATTGTTTCCGATGCCATTCGAGAGAACCATAACCCATTCAAATTCCTGTTAATTCCTGAAGGAATATCCTTTTGGCTTAAGTAGCTTAGCTATTGATATAACCAGAAAAATCAGATGTTTTTTTATAATCCGGATCCTCTTGTACATATGCTAATGATTCTTTGTTTCCTAAACCGCCAGAAAAATACTTAGAAGGCATGGCGTGCATAATTCTTGATCAATTACAAGATATGCCTTGTCATAGACTTTTTTAATCTCTTGCTTTGATGCGGTCCACCAACCAACACACCCGCTATCACCCCTTTTGCTGTTGGTTCTCGCGACCTCTCTATTAGCTCCGTTGTGGATGTCTCTACGTAAGCACGGCGAATCTTGTCTCGGGATATAGTATATGTTTCGATTGATCTGATTGTGGCCCGAACAGCGCCGCTTTTACTGTACCCCGCATATCTTCATTTATGGTTCGGATTGAAAACTGATCAGCCATTTACCCCAACCAGCCCAGGACGTCGGACTCATGAACGAGAACGACTTCCTTGCCGTCCAGTTCGACTTTTGTCGTTCCATATTTTTCGTACAGAACCTGATCACCTGGTCTGAGTACCGTGGGTTTGAAAACCTTTTCCTCTTTTCCAGTCGGTTTACTTCCCCATTTCTTTTCCGGTGCCTTCCAGCGCCCTTTTCCCACGGCCAGTACCTTTCCTTCTACAGGTTTCTCCTTAGCAGAGTCGGGGATGAACAGGCCACCCGCGGTTTTGTCCTTTGCCTCCGACGGTTCGATCAATACCCAATCCTGTAACGGTCTAATCTTCATCGTTATACCCCCCTGTTTTAATTTATCTGTGTCTCTATACTGGAATTATACGTGGTTCAATAATGAAGTGCAACACTTGTGGGTGGGAACATGTGTCAGTCATGTGGTTGTTCACACTTTGCCGTTATTTTTTATGTGCCCGGAATACGTAAGCGTCTAATTAACCCCATCTTCACAGGATTGGTGAAAGGTGGCATGATGGCCTCAACAAAGAAAGGAGAGCCATCATGTCAACAAATATTGAAGATTGTAGGAAG
>MHER01000095.1:0-559 GCA_001805205.1 Nitrospirae bacterium RIFCSPLOW2_12_42_9
GATCATAGCTCCCCGAACCATCAAGAATAACACTCTGTCCAAGCTGGACTATCTGATCAATACCTGCATTTGCCACAGGAGGTGTTGTAGTTCCAGCAGTTACACTTACCTGGTCATGAGAAGTGACCGCTCCATCGTTTGCTGAAAGATCAAGTTTATATTCACCATCAATATCAGGTGTAAAACCAGAGAGGGGGGTCTCCCTGTTGGTTATATTAGCATCAGTAAGCAGACTTCCTGCAGGAACACTCATGAAACTCCATAGATATGTCAGTGGACCAGGCCCATTATCCGGGTCATTGGCTTTACTTCCGTCCAGCAATACAGGTTGTCCTGTCAATACCTTCTGATCATGGCCGGCATTGGCGTTTGGCGGCACATTAAGCGTAGTTGCATTAACAGCCACTGAATCAGGACCACTGCAGTACAAAGAATCACATACTGTCAGGTCATAACTGTAATATCCATCTTTATCTGCAATAAAAGATGGCTTTGGGATATTTGGATTAGAAAGTGTGGCAGTACTATTAAGAGGCTTACTCGTCTCTGTCCAGTTGAA
>MHER01000095.1:570-6153 GCA_001805205.1 Nitrospirae bacterium RIFCSPLOW2_12_42_9
GGCAGTACTATTAAGAGGCTTACTCGTCTCTGTCCAGTTGAAGGTAATGAGATTCCCATCTCTGCCTGAACTCTCACTCCCATCCAGAGTAACACTTGAGCTGGTCTTGACATTCTGATCCGGGCCTGCAATGGCTAATGGCGGATGAGAATTAGGATCATTCGGATCGGTATTAGTCTGATATTCTTTCAGATTCGTAAATCCATCATTGTCTGCATCTTCAACGGCATCAGCAGGATTGAGCGGATTTAAACCATTCCCGACCTCCCATCCATCAGGCATCCCATCCCCATCTGTGTCTGAAGCCAGTGGGTCAGTACCATATATATTGACCTCGTCTCCATTTGTCAGACCGTCTCCATCATAATCCCCGTTAGATGAAAGGGCCTTAATGCCATCACTACCCCCTATCTCACTCCATAACCCTGCACCGTTTTTAGCCTTAACACTAATATAGTAAGTCACACCATCGGAAAGGCTCAGGCCGGAATGGGCCAATGAATTATTTAAACATAAGAAGATCGTCCAGCCTGCTACATCACTCCCCTGAGGTGTAGTACCGATAGCGTATTGACATTCAGCAAGACCTGTTTCAGGATCATCAGCATTCCAGAGGGCATGAAGTTGCGTAAGATTTAAAGTATAAGCGCCATCATCTATAATAACCGGAGTTGTTGGCGGTGTGAGGTCTGGAGGCGGTGTAGAGATGAGTGTTAATCTATTCCCTGCAGCATCATAGGTATATGTAATTGTCCCACCATTGCCATAATCTACCGATGTAAGGCGGTTAAGGGAGTCGTAGGTGTAGGTGATGATGGCAGCATGAGATTCTTTGCAAAAGAAAAATGCCAATAGGAATATGACTATAGTTATATAGGTGACTTTAAATCTGATCATAATCCTTCTCCCTTGGGGTTTTTGACAATTGCTAATTTGTTATGATAAATTGTGTTCAGAGGTAACAAATCATGTCTAAACGATGCGGTTTTGATAATGCCCAAAATCATTGAAGCACCAAAGAAGGTTGCCCAATTATGTCTAAAGTAATACATGCTATCTTTGAAGATGGGGTGTTTAAACCTCTCCAGAAGGTGGATGTAAAAGAACATGAGGAGGTTGAAATCAGGGTCCTTCTCCGTGATGAATGGCAAAAAAGGTTTAACCGTATTATACAGAGAATACATAAGAAGACCGCACAATATACCCAGGAAGAAATAGAATCCGATATCGTCCAGGCTATAAAAGAGGTCCGTAAAGAAAAAAGTGGCCGTTAGAGTTGTTATCGACACCAAAAACTCCTTGACCTCTCTGAGGAAGACCACAAAAAAGGACGGATCACAAAAAGAAAATCTCTCTCTGAGCTTATTGAAGAAAAATAGATGGAGATTTCCACCACTAATTATCATATTGATTATCACATTTTTTGACATTGCTGACTTACTGTGATAGATTTTGTTCATAATTCACCCAATAAAGGAAAACAAACCATGTCAAAGACTGTAGAAGCAATCTTCGAAAATGGCGTCTTAAAACCGGTTACGCCCCTCCATATCCCTGAGCACAAGCGGGTGCATCTCATCATCCAGGAAGAGGTAGAGGAGCCTTCCGATATCCTTTCACTTGCCTCAAAGGTGTATAACGGCCTCTCTCCTTCAGATATCGAAGAGCTGGAAAAGATATCGCTCGATAGAAACCATTTTTCAAGAGATTGAGATGTATCCACCGTCCCTCCTCGATACAGACATCCTTTCCGGACTCTTCAAAAAGAACCCTAACATATTGGCCAGGGCCTCTGAATATCTACGCGTCCACAGGCATCTGAACATTTCGCACATAACAAAATACGAAATCCTCAAAGGACTGAAAGCAAAAAAGGCTACTAAACAAATCAAATTGTTTAACCGGTTTTGCACAGCCAACATTGTCCTTCCCATCACGGATGATGTCATTATTAAAGCAGCCGATATATACGCCTCACTAAAAGAGCACGGTACACTAATATCAGATGCCGATATCCTTGTTGCAGCAATCACCATCGTAAACAACCTCGTTCTCGTAACCAATAATACCAACCATTTCTCCCGCATCAGAGGACTGAAATTGGATAACTGGAAAATATAAACCATGCAATCCTTCCACTCCATAGCAAAGTCGGCCCAGTCCTGCTCCGGAAACTCATCCGGCAGGCGGGGCTGACGGTAGATGAATTTAATGCATCATGAAAATTAAATCTGTCCCCTTTATATGTTCAAGATACCTAAGCAGACACCTCTATATCCTTGACATTCTCAGAAGCCAAAAGTATAGTAAACCTATTAAAACAAGGTAACAAACCCTTTCTAAACAAGGAGGTTTTGACTATGCCCAAAATCATTGAAGCCCCTAAGGTTGAGTTCATAACCTCACCTGAAGGAAAACCTAAATCTGTTGTGATCAGTCTCGAAGACTGGAATCGCATAAATGAAACCCTTAAGATAATGTCAAATAAAGATTTGATGCATTCCATCAGGCGGGCAAAGCAACAGCTTCGTAATAATGCAAGATTACTCTCCCTCAAAGAGGTATTAGAAAATCTATAAAGCATATTTCACTCCTGAGTTTCTGAAAGAGGCCAGGAAATACCAGAATCTAAAGAAATTACTTGACAAAAAGGTGCAGCTTTTATCACAAGATCCATATAAAAATTGTAAGAGTGAGCTGCTTGTTGGTGAACTAAAGGGTTTACGATCTGCCAGGATTACTAAATCATTCAGGGTTATCTTCACTGTTTGTGCAGAATGCCGGGCAAAGAAATTCCAGAAATCTGCCGGATGCTCGCCCCTAATCTGTGTGAAGATGGATTTAAAGACCATAATCTTTCTCACTATCGGCCCTCATGATGAGGCATATTCATAGATAGCATCCTGATAATGTTTTGTTCTATTAATTTATTTATTGTCATATTCCATTCTCAAAAAACCGTGGCCCCGGCCTGCTCAGGAAACTCATCCGGCAGGCTGGGATGACAGTAGATGAATTTAATGCGTTATGAAAAGAAAAAATAAATCTGTCCACATTTTGCTTTCTATTTTCCCTTCACTTAAGATATAAATCATATATTCCAAACCCAATAAATGATATCGTATCATTGTAGAAACCAGGCAGATCATATGACCACGTATATTTTACAAGGTCTTTCACCCTGGGGAGACTGTTATTCAAAATTCGAGGTACCCCTTTGATGGCTTTTACCCCTCCTGCTACCACATTACCTGTATCAATTAAATCAGCCATAAAGTTGGTGGTCTTTTGCAAATCAGAATCAGCGTAACCAAGTTCTTCGATGAGGGTATTCGTAAGCCTAATAATGGACGTCCCTGCTCCAATGAAATCACCCGTAAGAGCGCTTCCAATTCCTCCTGATGCCTCACCAGCTGCTTCAGCAAACTTTCCTACAGCCTCCCAATAAAATCCTTCTCCCTCAAACTTGGCAATATCTTGAAGGTTTTTATTTATTGCAGCATAAGATTTTCTTTTTCGCTCGATAAGTTCACGATGTTCATTATCAGAGGTACCAAAATTATCTATAATTTTGTTTCCCTCTCTTGGTGACAATCCAGAAACATCCACGAATCTCACCGGATTATTCACCGCATATACATATCTGTTCAAGCTCTGTGTATCCCCATCTTTCCCTGTCTGCGGGTCTTTAGTTATAAACCTCCCCAGCTCCGGCACATAGTATCTCGCCCTAATGTATGCCAGGCCATTCCCTTCGTCCTGCACCCCATACATCCCAACATATCTGAATGGGTTCACAGTCACACCAAAAAGATTCACCACATTTCCAAATGGGTCATAGGCATAGGCATCTGTGATGTTCTCCCCGGCATCACTCAATGCAATGGTGCTTCCACGGGAATCATAGTGGTAATAGTAGGCCGTCCCATCTGGCAATACCTTTGAGATAAGCCCAAGGCCATGAACATAATAAGCAGTAATCGTGCCGGCCGCATCTGTCTCGGCAATAACATTGCTCAACCCACCATTTATATCCTGTACATACCTTGTCGTTGTCACACCCGTTACTCGCGCCAGCCGATTGCCGACTCCGTCATACCTGTACTGTGTAACCACTCCCCCGATGCTGCTCTCCACAAGCCTGTCATTATAATCATAAGTAAACGTATCGCTCCCCTTTGCCGTCATATTCCCATTCGTATCAAAGGTATTAGTAACACCTCCGGCATCAGTCATACGGTTTTCTGCATCATGGGTGTATGCAACATTCTGTGCCGGGATGAGCGGGATCAGCGGTTCATCCTGCGATACATTCTCATGATTGCCAATAACATCGAGTGTATAAGAGTAGCTTGAGATGACTGTAGAATCAGACTTCGTATTTAAGATCCCTGTTAAACGGTCAGCAATATCATAGGTAAAGGCGGCCTTCGTGTTATTCGGATTCAATATGTCAGACAGATTGCCTGCATCATCATAACTATAGGTGGTTATCTTTCCAAGCCAGTCAGTTACTGTCTCAAGCCTGTCCCGCTTATCATAACTGTACTGGACCACCTTACCATCAGGATATATCAGAGAGGTCCTGTTCCCATTACCATCATAACCATACCCGGCGATCTTCCCGAAGGGGTCTGTGTAAGAGGTCATCCTGTTCAGGTCGTCGTATGTGTATGTAGAAGCCCCCAGGCTATCTGTCATACCAATCCTGTTATCGTTGACATCATAAGTATAAGAGACAAATGTCGTATCCGGATAGGTGATCTTCTCAAGCCTGTTCAGGGCATCATATTGATAAACGAGGGTATTCCCCTTCGGGTCTTTCTTTGAGGTCATATTCCCGACATCGTCATATCCATACTCATGCTGGCCGTATGGCTCTATCTTTCTGGTGAGCCTGTTCATAGCATCATATTCATAGCCTGTGGTATTGGCATTCGGGTCAACCATAGTCAGCCGGTTTCCGTTCGTATCATAGGTGTACTGAACCGTCCCACTATTGGCATCCGTTACCTTCGTAAGCCTCCCCAGTGCATCATATTCAAAGTAAGTCGTCTGGAGTTTTGCATTTATTGTCGAGGAGACCCTGTCGAGTGCGTCATAGTTAGTGATTGTAGTGTTACCAAGCGGATCTTTTACCTCTGTTACCCTGTTTAAGACATCATATTTGTAGGTCGTTGTATGAATCAGCGGGTCTGTCTCTGTGAGTTTGTTCCCATTCCCATCATAAGTAAATGTCGTCTCCTTCAGGTATGGGTCAATAACCTTGATGAGGTTACCCACAGCATCATAATCATAAGTTATCTGGTTCCCATTCTTGTCTGTTATTGTTTTCTTCCTGTCAAGGGCATCGTAAGTATAAGTGACCGTCTTGTTATACGGATCGGTTATGGTTTCAGGAAGGTCTTTGACATCGTAGCTATACTGGGTGATCTTCCCCTTTTTGTCCTTAACAGTTACCTTGTTATTGTTATTATCATAGGTATAGGTGATAGTACCTATTGGATCAGTTACAGTCAGCAGATTATTGTTGTTATCATAAGTGTAACTGATCCAATAGGTACAATCACCTATACCTATGAT
>MHER01000096.1:0-6274 GCA_001805205.1 Nitrospirae bacterium RIFCSPLOW2_12_42_9
CTTACAGGGACTGCCTCCCTGCACCTTGGACAGAAGAGCATAGAGGCTTTAAACTGTTCAAATTCTTTCACTTGAAAATACCCACCCTCACCCTTCCCCTCTCCCTCAGGGAGAGGGAAGCTTCGTTATAATGTCAACATACGTTCCAATGCTATCTTTGCCCATCTCTTTTCTTCGTCCGGGACTATTACCTGGTTCACAACTTTACCGGCAACAAGATTTTCTAATACCCAGCACAGGTGCTGCGGGTCTATCCTGTACATTGTGGAACAAAGGCATACAGTGGGAGAGAGAAAAAATATCGTCTTATCCGGCTGTTCTTTCCTGAGACGATTTACAAGGTTTATCTCAGTACCCACTGCCCAGACTGTATCAGGAGGAGCAGCCTTTACAGTCTTTATTATATATTCAGTAGAGCCGCATAAATCAGATATTGCCACAACCTCCCTGCGACATTCAGGATGTACTATGATTTTTATACCGGGATATCTCTCCCTGAAATATTCTACATGCTTTGGTAGAAACAGCATATGGACACTGCAGAACCCATTCCAGAGGATGATTTTAGCCTTTTTTATGGCATTCTCACTGTTACCTCCCAGCGGTGCATCCCTGTGCCATACTATAATCTCATCTTCAGGTATACCGAGCTTAAATGCACTGTTTCTTCCGAGGTGTTCATCAGGAAAGAAAAATACCTTATCAGTCCGGTCTAAAGCCCATTTTATTACCTTTTCAGCTATTGATGATGTACAAACAACCCCGTCCTTTTTACCACAAAAGGCCTTTAAATCAGCAGTCGAGTTTACATATGTGACTGGTAGTATATTGGCTTCACCTGCAATATTTGTTATATCTTTCCATGCCCTTTCTACATTGTATAAATCGGCCATATCTGCCATGGAGCAGCCTGCAGTGAGATCAGGCAATATGACCTTCTGAGCATCTCCGGTAACTATATCTGCGGTCTCTGCCATGAAGTGGACACCACAGAAGACTATGAATTCTCTCTGGCTCCTTGCAGCCTCCTGGGAAAGTTTTAAAGAGTCCCCCCTGAAGTCAGCAAACTTTATCACATCATCCTGCTGGTAATGGTGGCCCAGTATGAGGAGGCGGTCACCCATGGCCTCTTTTGCCGTGGATATACGTCTGTCAAGCTCTTCTTCTGATAAGTCTAAGTAATCTTCCATCCGATAAGACTCTATTATGGCCATAATTCTTATTATATTATATTGGCTTTAATTAAATCAAACGGTTTTGACTAAGGGTTCTCCTGGCTATTTAGTATATTATGATTATGCCGATAAAAAATTGTCTTCCCGGAGTGTTTTTAACTATGGGGAAAAATATCAATCAATAAAAGAGGGAGAGACAGTAGAATTAGATGAGAGAGCGACTCAAGAAATATATTTTTCTTATCTTTATAATATCCATAATAAGTTATGGTATCTCTGAGTATTATTCGAGGAAGATTGAAGGTGAAGTTGAAGTATATAAGCAGAGAAATGAAATAGTTTATAATACCTACCGTGTGTTATACCATATGACAGCCATAAAAGAAGTTTTATATACCATCCAATATGGTATGTTTCAATCCGATTATGTGATAAAAGAACATTTAAAAGAATTAGACGAAGTGATTGAAAACCTATCAAGAGAGATAAGCTATGTTTTTTATACTGGAAAGGATGACGATTTATTCAGGTCTTATGCACATCATGTGGAAGTAATTGCGAATCTGTCTCCGAAGATAATTGAGAAGGTAAATTTTATCCTGACGCACCAGGAAGAGAATATAAAAATGGAGGCATTAAAAGAAGCAATAGAAGGCGGTGAGGGTTTAGAGATATTTTTCTATGAAATTGATGACTTCCTTGATACTGAAAACAGCAGGATAACTGAATCGATTCCTTTATTAATATTGAAGGCCAGGAGGATAAGGAATTTAACTGGTATCCTGTTTTTTATATCAGTAATAATCACTGCCTATGTGATGTTTTATTCCTGTAAAGGGTTCAGAGGGATGTCAGCCTTTATAAAATCTATTAAGGGTGGGGACTACAGTTGTAAGATAGATGGAAATAATGAAGCGTGTGTTAAACTGGTTGCCTCCGGGTTTAATACTGTACTGGGTAAGATAAAGGAAGGTGAAAAAGAATCTGAATCCATGACCATCACAGATCCACTTACAGGGGTTTATAACAGGAGGTACTTTGACTTAAGAATTCATGAGGAAATAAACAGGTGTGTACGTTACAGCACAATATTTTCAATATCGATGATAGACATCGACCACTTCAAACAGATAAATGATACCTTTGGTCATCAGGTTGGTGATGCTGTGCTGAAAGAAGTGGTCATGTTAATAAAACAGAATATTAGGGATACTGATATCGTGGCACGCTACGGAGGAGAGGAGTTTATGGTCATATATCCCTGTACACCGAGATCCGGAGTCCTTACGCAGGTTGAAAGATTAAGAACTATAATAGAGGCTCACAAATTTGCAGATTTAGAAGGTCAGGTTACTGTAAGCATCGGTGCTGCTGATTCTGCCGGAAAGAGTTCTCCTGAGCAGATTATCCAGGAAGCGGACAGCAGTCTTTATGCGGCAAAAAGAAACGGAAGAAACAGGTGTGTCATTGTAGGGATTACAGCTTAAGAATCCTTTACACTTTTTTATTAATCCCCATTTAGTTTATTCCGGCCCCATTTAGTTCTCCTTGCCTCTTGTCTTACAACTATGTTAAAGTTGGATTATGTCTGAAGAGATCTTCAAATCTGGTTTTGTCTCCATAATAGGAAGGTCTAATGTTGGCAAGTCCACGCTGCTTAATAAATTAATCGGAGAAAAGATTTCCATAGTTTCTGATAAACCGCAGACCACAAGAAACAAGATACTCGGGGTAAAGAACTTTCCCGGGATGCAGGTTGTTTTTATTGATACTCCCGGTATTCATAAACCTAGACATAAGCTGAATGAGTATATGGTAAACACCGCATTAAGCACGCTCGATGAGGTTGATATAATATTCTTTATGGTAGAGGCGGGTGAGTTAGCAGGTCCAGGAGACAGGTATATAATGGGTTTATTAGATAAGATAACGAAACCTGTCTTCCTCCTTATTAATAAAATTGACATTGTGCAAAAAGATACGTTGTTACCTCAAATAGACGAATACAGACGTCTCTACAAATTTGAAGAGATATTCCCCATTTCAGCCCTCTGCGGAGACAATCTGGATAAACTCAATGAATCCCTCAAAAAATATTTATATGAGGGCCCTCAGTATTTTCCTGAAGATATTGTAACTGATCAGCCAGTGAGATTTATAGCATCTGAGATTATCCGGGAAAAGATATATCAATTTACTTACCATGAAATACCCTATTCTATTGCTGTGGGGATTGAGGATTTCCAGGAGGCAGAGGATAAGAATCTCATTCTGATCAGGGCAATAATATATGTTGAGAGAGATTCTCAGAAGGGCATAATAATTGGTAAGGGAGGTGCAATGTTGAAGAAGGTCGGCCAGCTTGCAAGAGAGGAACTTGAAGCTATTTTGGGCATTAAGGTTTTCCTTGAGCTGTGGGTCAAGGTAAAGGATAAATGGCAGAGTGATGATACGGTATTAAGGATACTCGGGTATAAGGTCTAAAGGGAATGCCATTAATCAAAACACGGGGAATTATTCTGAATAGCCGTCCCCTTGGTGAAATTGACCGGATGGTCGAGATATTTTCAGATGACCTTGGCAGGATTCAGGGGGTTGCAAAGGGCGCAAGGAGTTTTAAAAACAGATTTGGAGGAACACTTGAACCTTTCACATATTGCAGATTAAATCTCTTTAAAAAGACCAATGTTACATTATATCGCATTGAATCTGCGGACATACTCGAGTCTTTTCAGAAGATACGCAGTGATCTGACACTCCTTTTACACTCATCCTGCATGATAGATATACTGAGAAAGATGATCCCTTTTGAGGATCCCAGTAAGACCCAGTTTGTCCTCCTCTATAAATCTCTTGAAAGGATAGTGGCAGGTGATCCTGCAGATAAGGTGCTGTCGTACTATCAGACCAGGCTCCTGCATATATCAGGGGTGGGTCCCCGTCTCGATAGCTGCCTGAAGTGTAACAGAAGTATAAAAAGCCGCAAGGTTGCAATCTCTCTTAGTGAAGGAGGGCCTTTATGCGCCCTATGTGTCAGGGGGGATGAAGGAAATCAAAGGTATATGGTTGTAACAGGTGGTGCTGTCGCTGTCTTAAGGAAGTGGCAATCAACAGACCCTTATCATGTCAGCAGGTTTGTTCTTGCAGATAATATAAAGAGTGAGATAAGGGAGGTACTCGATAAGTATGTATCTTATATAACCGGGAAGAGGTCAATGAATCCGGATAGGTATCTCAAACCACTTCAGGGCCTGGAAATAAATTAACTATTAACTTTTCAATATCCTGAAGCCTGAAAGGCTTTGCTATAAATGGTATGGTTGCCTTTAATTCAGGCGGCAATTTGTCGAAGCTTGTATCACCACTCATGGCAATTATCTTTAACGCTGGATTAATCCCATGAATCCTTTTGATAAGCTCAACTCCATTCATGCCATGTACATTCATATCCATAATAACAATCTTAACCTGACCCTTTACTACTGTATTGATAGCATCAATGCCATTTGTTGCATATTCTATGTGGTATTTCTTCAGGGATAGAAAGCTCTTTAGGAGTGAACATATGACAGGGTCATCGTCAACAAAAAGGATATTTTTCATTCCTGTATTCTTTATCCTCCCAGAACCCCCATTACGAGATGGTGCCAAACTTACAAAATTGTAATTATCTATTTTTTTAGATTTATATGCAATACTTTTTTAAGAGGTAAGTATTAATTATCGCACTTTATATTAAAAGTCAATATAAAAGTTGACTACAGAAACCCTTTGATTTATTCTAAGGGGCATGCTCCTTGAGAAATATTATGCAACCCAGTTGCCATTCGAGTATACTCAGGTAAGCGCCTGGATGAGTACAGAAGGGTTTATCACCTATTGCCAGATACATAAGATATCACCCATTGTCAGATTGCCGCTCCTGTCAGATGGTTCCTTAGTAAAATTTCTAAGGGCGCTATATCTCACTGATGTTACTGTTAATGTAAAAGACCAGAGAGAGATGATTATGACAGGTGAGATGGCAAAGTTCCTTGGATCTGAGGAAGGATTGAAAACAATTATCAGGGATGCATGGCTATGCTGCAATGAGAGAAAGTTGGTATATGCCCATTCTTTTATTGATACATCAAAGATAGGTGTTCCCATACATAACGAAATCAATAAAAAGAGTATCCCTGTTGGTATGGTGCTGAGTGACTATAATCTTCCACTTCTGCGTGATCAGTTGTATATATCCCAGATAAAAAGTGAACAATTAGCCAAGGAACTTGATTCTCCGGAGAATATATTCTGGATCAGGTGTTACCACCTTAAAAGTAGTGATGGGTTCAATGCAGCCATATTAGAGATATTTTCACCATACTTGTTTGAAACAAGGTAGTGAAGATGGGCAAATTAAAGGCTATATTTGAACTGATAAGATTTGACAAGCAATACGGTACAATTCTACTCCTTATGCCGACCTTATGGTCTCTCTTCCTCGCGTCCGGTGGGAAACCCTCCTATATACATCTGTTCATTTTTATCTCTGGCTCATTTATAATGCGAAGCGCCGGATGCGTAATTAATGACATGGCTGACAGGAACTTCGACAGATATGTAGAGAGAACAAGGGAAAGACCACTTGCATCCGGCAGATTAAGTATGATAGAGGCAGGGGCTGTCCTGTTCATTCTTCTTTTGATTTCTCTTATCCTCGTACTTATGTTAAACCCCCTCTGTATTAAATTATCTTTTGTTGCCCTTGTATTAACTGCCATATATCCATTTACAAAACGATATGTCCAACTGCCCCAACTGTTTTTAGGTGCTGCATTTGGCTGGGGCGCTGTTATGGCATGGGCTGCTGTGAGAAATGAGGTTGCCTTACCACCAATCCTCCTGTTTTTAGCTACTTTATTCTGGGCAACAGGTTATGATACAATCTATGCCCTTATTGACCGGGATGATGACATTAAGGTTGGGATAAAATCCTCTGCAATCCTTTTTGGACCATATACCGGTATGGCACTTACTATATTATTTTTTTTGACTATAGTTATACTTTTCACAGTCGGGGTCATTTCAGGACTCGGGCATATATACGTATTTTCTAT
>MHER01000096.1:6284-9125 GCA_001805205.1 Nitrospirae bacterium RIFCSPLOW2_12_42_9
GTCGGGGTCATTTCAGGACTCGGGCATATATACTTATTTTCTATCTTTCTTGTAACCATAGGACTCTTATATCAGGTAGTTCAGATAAGGAGGGGGATGGAAAAGATTGGCCTGTTCCGTCTTTTCAAATCCCATGTATGGGTTGGAATAATTGTACTTATAGGTATAATATCTGATATTCTTGCAGGGTGAGGAGCCAAATGCCATATAACGATCTAAGAGATTTTATTAATAACCTTGAGAAGAAAGGGGAGCTTGTCAGAATAAAGACAGAAGTGTCTCCTTACCTTGAGATAACAGAGATATTAGAGCGGCTTCTTTTAATGAAAGGTCCTGCCGTATTATTTGAGAATGTAAAAGGATTCAGTGTCCCTGTGGTTGCGAATCTGTATGGGACTATAGAGAGGGTAGCGCTTGGCCTTGAATCTGATGAGGAAGGTCTTGAAGAGATAGGGACATTCCTTGCATATCTGCAGCATCCGGAACCGCCAAAAGGGCTTATAGAGGCTATAAAAAAGCTGCCCTTCTTTGCAAAGATAATGAGCCTGACTCCAAAGACTGTGAATCGCGCGCCATGCCAGGAGGTAATCATACAGGGGGATGATGTGGATTTATCAAGATTCCCAATCATGACATGCTGGCCAGGTGATGTTGCACCTTTAATAACATGGCCTCTTGTAATAACACAGTCACCCTCCGGCGGCCCATACAATGTGGGTGTATATAGGATGCAGGTGATTGGAAAGAATAAGACGATAATGCGATGGCTGAAGACAAGGGGCGGGGCACAGCATTACAGGGAGTGGATGGAGAGGAATACACCGATGCCTGTATCAGTGGCAATAGGATGCGAGCCTGCAACAACCATAGCTGCGGTAACACCTGTCCCTGAAAGGGTTGGCGAATTTCATTTTGCCGGTTTACTCAGGAAGGAGGCCATAGAGCTTGTGCAGTGTATGACCAATAGTCTCATGGTCCCGGCAACAAGCGAGATCGTGCTTGAAGGTGAGATATTACCGGGAGAAGAGGCACAGGAAGGTCCCTTTGCAGATCATACAGGATATTATAATGCAGAGGAGCATTTTCCTGTATTCAGGGTGAAATGCATAACACACAGGAGCAATCCACTCTATTTATCTACAATTACAGGCCGTCCGCCTAAAGAGGATGCCATAATAGCCCTTGCACTGACAAAGATTTTCCTTCCCCTCTTAAGGAATCAGTTCCCTGAGATCATGGATTTCCATCTTCCAATGGAGGCTGTGTCATACAGGATTGCTGTTGTATCTATAAAGAAGGAATTTCCAGGCCATGCAAAGAGGGTGATGATGGGGCTCTGGGGGTTTTTAAAACAATTCCTTTATGTAAAATATATAATTGTTGTTGATGATGACATTGATGTGCGTAAATGGGATGATGTTATTTGGGCCCTGTCAACACGGGTTGATCCCGGAAGGGATACTACAATTATAGAGAATACTCCATTTGATTATCTTGACTTCTCAACGCCACTCCCTGAATTGGGTGCCAAAATGGGTATTGATGCAACAATGAAATCACCGCCTGAGGTGAACAGGGCATGGGGAAAGAAGGTTGAGATGGCCAATGAAATCAAGGAGCTTGTTGATAAAAAGTGGCCGTCTCTTAATCTTGAAAGACCCCGCTAATAAGATGAAGCTACCTGCAGCAAGCTGTGGGAATACGCGCGCTGTGCATTTTCAGACCCTAAAATACACGATACATGGATGATATTACCATCGTAGATGTCGTACAGAAGGGCCGTGATTTTATAAAACTCGATGTCCTTGCAAAATCACTTAATATCCCTTCACCTAAAGAAGACCTTGATGGATCAAAAGTCTTTGAATATTATCAGGCCGGTAATCTTTCTGATATTTATGATTATTGCAAAAGAGATGTGGAAACAGTCAAACGGATTTATAGGCGGATGACTTTTTCCTCTATTTCTGATAAATTCTCCTCGTAAATATATATCCTCCTCTGGAGATTTAAATGGCAAGTATCAGACATGGAAGTGTGGTGAGTGGTCCAAACTGGCCCGAACCTGTTGAAATCAAGCTGATCGAGGAGAAAGGCGGGTATATCCATATCGTAGGCGCCACCACCATCTCCAGGACACATATAGACCAGATCATACCTGCCGCAGAGTTTCAAAAGTTTGTTATAGAGGAAAAGACGACCCATTTTTCTGAAGAACCCTGGAAGGTTTTTTTAGGGCTTGAGGCCATCCGTTATCGTTTTGCCTCCATGTACGACCCACTCCTTGCAATGAATACATCCAAGGTAGACCCGCTCCCCCACCAGATTGAGGCAGTTTACGGTTATGTGCTCAAACTGCCGAGGATTCGTTTCTTAATCGCCGATGACCCTGGCGCAGGTAAGACCATCATGGCAGGTCTGATCATTAAAGAACTAAAGCTCCGCAGGATCGTAAGGAGGATTCTCATTGTGACGCCGGGGCATCTGAAAGACCAGTGGCGGAGGGAGCTGGCAGATAGATTTGAAGAGACCTTTGAGGTGATTGACAGGTGGAGGCTGGACTCCCTCTACAGAGGCAATATATGGTTGAGGGAAAACCAGATTATCACATCCATTGATTTTGCCAAGATGGATGATGTCCTCCCCTCCATCGCGTCCGCACACTTTGACCTGATTGTCGTGGATGAGGCACACAAGATGAGCGCCTACCGCTACGGGGAAAAGACTGAAAAGACGGTCCGGTACCGGCTTGGTGAGGTTCTTTCTGATATTGCCAGCCATCTGCTGTTTCTGACTGCCACCCCTCATAAGGGAGACCCTGAGAATTTCAGGCTCTTTTTA
>MHER01000097.1 GCA_001805205.1 Nitrospirae bacterium RIFCSPLOW2_12_42_9
GAGCAGAGGGTATTATTGTTCTCGATGGACTCGGTAATGGCGCTGCCACTGTCCGCCTTTGCACAGACATAATAGCTCCCGGCCTTGGTAGTGCTTGGTATAGTCAGACCGGTTGTGGCAGTGCTGGATGCACCTGCCGCAAGGGAGCTTACAGATCTTGTGGCAGAGATACTTACATCATCAGAATCCCCATAGGTCGTGTTCTTAGAAAGTCGGAAGGCAATGGTGAAGCTGCCGGCAGAAAGTCCTCCCTGATTCTTTGCCGTATTTGTGACCGAAAGGGTAGCCCCGGCATTAACCGTGGATGCACCTGGTGTTACCGCTGTCATTACAAGGTCAGGCTTTGTCACATTGATTGTAGAGGTAGTGCACCTAGTGTTATTGGTCTCATTACTCTCGCTCACTGTATTGCCGGTGTCTGCCTTTGAACAGATATAATATGTGCCGAGCGGTGTCGTTGATGGGACAGTAACCGAGGTTGACGCACCGCTGCTCGCACCCCCACCGAGAGAACTTACAGATCTGGTGGTGGTAAAGGCTATGTCATTCGTCCCGCCATAGACTGCATCCGTAGAGAGATGGAAGGCTATGTTAAATGAGCCAGCCGATTCCCCGCCCTGGTTTTTTACGGTATTGGAGAGGGAAAGGGTCTTTCCTGGAGCAACGGCCGTGGTGGTCGATAAGGCCGTCATCAGAAGGTCAGATTGGGTATATTTGATGGTTACATAGTCATATCCGGATCCCCAGGGTGGGTCTGGAGATGACCATACTGCACTATAGCTCCCTCCTGCTATATAGATATTGCCTTTCCCATCTACCTCAATAGCGAGAGGAAACTCATCTGCATAATATTCCTTGCCGCTGTATTCCTTTACCCACTTCTGATTGCCATTTGAATCATACTTGATGGTAACAAAATCAAAATCCTCTTCTGAACCTTGGTTAATAATTGCTCCTGCCACATAAACGCCACCTGCGTTATCGATAGCAATTGCGTTACCCAACTCATGGTAATCAGTTGGACCGTTGTATTTTCTTACCCATAACAGATTACCATTGGTATCAAGCTTAATGGTTTCAATATCGTTTTTGTCGGGGTCTGCATAATTAAGCTGCTCTGTGGATCCTGTCATATAAACATTGCCCGAAGCATCCACGGTAAAGGAATTTTTGCCATATATAATCCACCAGGTCCATGGATACGAACTTGGGATGCATCCAGCATTATCGCCGGTACATGCAAATTGCCACAACTGATTGCCCATGGCATCAAACTTATAAACATAAACATACGAGCGTACATAGACGTTACCTGTATCATCCAGGGCTATGGAAGCGTGGCCCCAATTATAAGAAATACTAGCCCCCCATATATAATTACCGTCAGTATCTAATTTAGAAGCCCAGCTATTTTGTAATACATCATTACCTACCACATAGACGTTGCCCCCAGCATCAAGGGCAAGGTCATATCCACGTAAATAAACAGACCATAACTCAGTACCATTTGTATCATATTTTACAGTGCCGCCGTACCCTGTTACATAGACATTACCTGCAGAATCCACTTCAATGTCATGAGCAGAGTCTGTTGTGTAATAATTATTAGAATTATACTGTCTCACCCATAATTGATTGCCGTTTGTATCATACTTGATTGTAATATAGTCATAATCCTCATCTTCGAAAGTTTCTGAGATATAGGTCGTACCTGTAACATAGACATTACCGGAAGCATCTACAGCAAGCGCATAAGGTGTGTCTTTCACGTTATTCGGCCCATTGTATCTTTTAGCCCAGAGCTGGCTGCCACTGGCATTATATTTTATAGTTAGAAAATCCTGAGATGTGCCGTATTGATCAACAACCCCTGTGACGTAGACATTTCCGCTGCTGTCATACGCGACATCAACGGCTGTATCATGCGCACTTCCCCCGCTGTTATAAAGGGAAACCCATGCCTCGGAAACACGGGCAAAGGCTGTTATTGAAAGGAGCATCAGGATAATGCCCAGGAGGATGGATGGACTTATCATTCTATAAAGGTTATGTTGTATTGAGTCTCGCATCATTTACCCTCCTATTTTTTGGATAAAAACCTTTTGATAGTTTTAGACTTTCTAACATTATTGATAAAGATTGTAAATAGGTAGAAAGTATGGTTTTTGAGGGAAAGTTTTTATCCGTTAAATCAATACTAAAGTATTGGTTTAACTAAAGTCATTAATGCGTGATGAAGTTATATCGCCCTCCGCCGGTCGCTGAAAGTGCAAAATATAACGGCACAAACATTATATTCTTCTCAGGCAATTCAGCATAGGGTCTTATAGAAAAAACGATACCCTTCGGGCTGTTTTTATAAGTCTCTAAAAAAAGATGCAAACTTTTTAGCCTGCCAGCGGCTCCACTTTTCACCTCGATAGGATAGATCTTACCGTCAATAACCACAACGTAATCCACCTCTGCCGAGCTGCTTTTTGCATGTCTTGACCAATAGTAAATGTCTCCCTTCTGAGACAATACCATCTCCTGACCTACAAATTGCTCTGCCATAGCGCCGCTGTAAATACTGAGCAAATCTGCTTTCCCATACTCAACGTCCACGGGCATACCGGTAAGATGCCGCATGAGTCCTATATCCACCAGCAGGGCCTTGAATATTTTCTCTGAAGCGGTAGCTCCCAGAGGCAGCCCCGAAAGGTCCACTGAAGGGATTTTCCTGATAATGTTTGCAAGACAGAGCAGTTCAAAGGCCCTTTTTAAGGTTGGATTGGAGTAACCATCGCCAAGCCTCGAATATTTTATCTGCTGTCCCACATTCTGAGTTATGGTTGTCAATACAGCATTCAGACAATGTTTATCAGCCCTGGGGCTGTATTTGGCAAAATCCAACCGGTAGGTTTCACAAATTTCAGCCTGGACTTCAAAAGCGTCCCGCATCGACCCGGTCTCCGCAAAGGCCCTTACACTCTCAGGCATTCCTCCAATAAAAAAATACCGCCGGAGCTCCTCGATGAGAAATGCATGGGCCGTTTCCGAGACCTTCACAGGGTGGCCAAGGATAATGGCTGCAGCCTCATCCTTTCCTGTTGCCTGAAGGTACTCGGCAAAACATAGCGGATAAAGGTTAGAGAATTGAACCCTCCCTACAGGGAAAGAGATATCTTTCATTGCAAGTTCAAGCAGTGAGCCGGCCGCAACCACATGGAGATCAGGCAGTTCCTCATAAAAGTAGCGGAGCGCCGTAATTGCCCTCGGGCATGCCTGAATCTCGTCGATGAAAAGGAGTGTTTTCCCAAACAATATTTTCTGATTCAGAAGAATTTCCAGATCGGCACAGATCCGTCTGGCATTCAAATCACCATCAAAAATGCGATGCCAGCCCCGATTACGTTCAAGATCCACAAGCGCAATATTATCGAAGCAATCTTTCCCAAACTCCCTTACCGAATAGGTCTTCCCGACCTGCCTCGCCCCGCGAAGAATAAGAGGTTTACGGCGACTGCTTTCTTTCCATCGTTTTAATTCCTGATCAATAAATCGTTTCATATCCTGCAACCTTCAATGCAATTAATTTATAATACAAGGTTATTTTAAATGATTTATCTTAAAAAGAAAAGGGTATTAATTTGACAGGAGATAATCGAGGGGGTTGCTTACATGTGACTGCACCTGTGACTATATAAGGTCATAATCTATGTTTCCTGGTCTTGCGGGGGGGCATGATAATAAAGGGCAGCCTCCAGCCTGTTTTTAACATTGAGCTTTTTGAATATATTCTGGATATGAAATTTTACAGTGTGTTCACTTATGTAGAGTCTATCTGCTATGGTTTTGTTTTTATGACCTTCGGCAATAAGGGTTATTATTTCGGTTTCCCTCGGAGTGAGCAATCCCTTGAGTTCCTTCCGGGGAATCCTTGCCTTATTTTTATTGCTGCTTCTAATAATCTCTAACATGGTCTTCCTTTTTACCCACATCTCTCCTCTATAAACAGCTCTTATTGCCTTAGCAAAGATTGAAGGATTATCATCATTATTGATTATTCCCATTACCCCGGTTTTTAATAATCTTATCATCACATTTTCTTCTTTTGGGTCTATATTAAAGACGATGAGTTTCAAAGCTGGATGCTTTCTGCATAAATGTTTTATCTTATCTATACCCATGTTGTATATGGTAATAGGGCATGCAAGTATTATATGCGGGCTTATTGGTGAAGAATGGAGTAGTTTGGTAAATGAGGTAACTTCATCCAGGATTTTAATGTCTTCTTCTCCTCCTAATATTTTTGTCAGGCCTATATAGGCTAATATACAATCAGCCGCAATGGCTACATTGATTTGAGACATTGCCGGATGTCTCCATTTTATTTATTTTGGTTATTGTACAAAAAATACTTTATTTTAGGTATAGCAAATTTATAACCTGACATCAAGATAAAAATATCTACACGCATTAGAAAAGGCCCCGTAAGGTATAAATAAACTTCACCTATACCCCCTTACTAAACCCTCTCCCTTCAATAAAGCATTGTTTCACCTGAAAATCCCCCGAACACCACGCTGTAGGGACAAACCTTTAGGTTTGTCCCTTTCCTGTTGGACAGACCTAAAGGTCTGTCCCTACGTCTACTCATCCAGGAAGCCCGATAGAGAGTTCTTCTGTGAAGACCTCCTTAGAAAATTAAGCACAAGAAAGATCATCTCGCCCTAAATTATTGTCACCTCGTCAGCCCGGCTTATTTTATTTGAAGTCGCGAAAATACCCATCTGGGCAATAAAAATACCCATCTGGGTAATATACAAAGCCGTACAATTCTGGTAATTGTTTAAAAAAGTGGTTTATTCAATTGTCTCTGTTTCAAGGGGTTCCTATATTTGACTAAAAACAGAGGGGGGGAGCTATGAAAAAGTCATTTCTGTTGTCAAACCGTATGCTACTAAGTTTTGTAATGATGACAGTCCTAACGTTTGGAATCGCCGGCACCTCATACTCACTTGATGGCACTGGAGCGGGCACGTCTCTGACCCCCAGCCTTGAAGATCCTGCCGGTAATCGTACGGGGGATAAGGAAAATTCAGTGATGACATTTGACCTGGTACTCGCTGGTGAGGATGGTTCGTTCGATCCGACAACGTGTGATGATGGGATTGATAATGGTCCAGATGGGTTTACTGATCGTACTGATCCGGATTGCCTCCCTAACGGCTTTACCGTGGAGACGATAACCTTAACGGGGCCGGTCGAGATCGAGAGGTACTCCTCTCTGGGACCCGATGGGGCACCGGGTGGAGGTGATGATAAAATCCATACTGTTATTGCCGGTGATGTCGTAGATGGTAGCGGTATCCCATGCCCTGGCGGTCCAGATGGTTTTCTTGGAAACACTGATGATGGTCCCGGCCCCGATGGCCTTTATGGAACCATTGATGATGGTTTGTGTGATGGGGTAGATGATACAGGTAAGCACCAGATCGACACGGAAATTGTTTCTATGAGCCTGACAGGCACCAGCACGTTGCTGGGGACATCGCTCACGGTTACCGAGCCCCTTTCAGAAGTAGTCACCGGG
>MHER01000098.1:0-226 GCA_001805205.1 Nitrospirae bacterium RIFCSPLOW2_12_42_9
TGCCATTTTTAACTGCTCCATGGGGTCCATTGGAAAGTCCTTGCCAGTCTCTTTTTTTACGAGTTTTTTATATCTTAGAACCATATCTTTAAGCGCCTCTGCATTGAGTTCTGTATCCTGTTTTACCTTTATCTCATCCTTTTTCTCCTGCAGCATCTCTTCAAACTTGGCCCTCTCGATCCCCATGACAACACTTCCAAACATAGTAATAAAACGACGATAGGCA
>MHER01000098.1:267-6816 GCA_001805205.1 Nitrospirae bacterium RIFCSPLOW2_12_42_9
ATGGACAGTTTTATCATTAAGACCGACATTCAACACCGTATCCATCATCCCCGGCATTGATAACTTTGCGCCTGACCTGACAGATACAAGGAGCGGGTTATCCTGGTCACCAAACCCGAAACCTATTGCATCTTCTACCTTTCCAAGATACTCTACAATCTGGTCCCACATTCCTGCAGGATATGTCTCCCTGTTATTAAAATATTCAATGCATGCCTCTGTTGTTATGGTAAACCCCGGGGGGACCCTTATGCCGAGATTGGTCATCTCTGCCAACCCCGCCCCTTTGCCTCCGAGCAGGTCTTTCATATCACCCCTGCCATCTGCCCTCCCCTTACCAAAGAAGTAGACATACTTTTTTGCTGTCATAAACTGATCCTCCCCTTTTGTAATGACGGCTTCGCAAAAAGTCCATCTGCTGCGTTGCGCTGCATTCTTCGTCATTGCGGCGTACCTACAAGTACGCCTCATTCCTCAGAATTTGCGCGCCTTCGGGTACCCACTTTTGTGGGTGATGGAGCTTTTTACAAAGCCGTCCACTTTAGGTACTTTTTACGAGACCATCTGTAATGATTTTACCATAAAGGACCCTGTATCTTTTCACTTATTGCCTTTACATCCTCTGTCCAGAGGCGCTCGCTGACATACTTCCAACCGCCGTCAGGCAGGAGTGTAACAATTACCCCTGAATCTATCTTTTTTGCAATCTTAATAACATAAAACATTATCGCACCTGATGAGATACCGGCAAATATCCCTTCTTTATCAGCAAGCTCCTTTACCATCCTGAATGCGTCTTCATCCTTGCAGAATTCATTCCCATCAAGTTTTTTTAAATCAAGTATTGGCGGCACATAACCCTCAAGAAGGCTTCTCAAACCCTGAAGTCCGCTCTTTGGATAGGGCTGGACAGCGATCACCCGGGTACCGGGATTATGCTCTTTTAACCTCTGACCTGCACCCATAAGTGTCCCGCCGGTACCGAGGCCGGCAACAAAGTAATCTATAGGTTCTGATACATCGCTCAGGATCTCAACAGCAGTTGTTTCATAGTGGGCACGCGGGTTGTTCTGGTTACTATACTGATCAAGCATAATATAGTCAGGATTTTCTTTCAACATCTCCTTTGCGACCCTAATGGCGCCATTTGTGCCCTGCTCTCCAGGTGAGAGGACTATTTCAACCCCGAATGCCTTAAGTATCTCGCGTCTCTCAAGACTCATACTCTCAGGCATTACTGCAACAAGTCTGTATCCCTTTATCTTTGCAATCATCCCTAATGAGATACCCGTATTTCCGCTTGTAGGCTCAAGCAGTATCTTATCTTTGCTAAGTCTTCCTTCCTCTTCAGCCTTTTCAACCATATATTTCGCAATCCTGTCTTTAACACTCCCTGTAGGATTAAACCCCTCGAGTTTAGCATAAATCTTGACATTCCTGTTTGGATTTAGACTCTTTATTTCTACAAGCGGGGTATTACCAATAGCATCTATCAGGGTGTGATATAGCACCTCTTAATCTCCTCTCCGTTTAATTCCTGGTCCATTTAATTCCTGGTCTGGCCTTCCACTACTATCTGAGAAAAATCAGCAAGTGTAGAGAACATGCCCTTTAGATTATTCAGCAGACTGAACCGGTTATTCCGCAATGTCATATCCTTGTCCATGACCAGCACCTTGTCAAAAAACAGGTCAACAAAGGGTTTAAGTTCAGCAACATACCCAAATGATTTTTCATAATCATGGACTGCGTTAGCGCCAAGCACCTTATCTTTAGTATTAGTATATACCTCGTAGAGTCCTCTCTCCTCAGCTTCTTTGAATAATTCTTTATTAACCTCCCCGTCATAACCGGCGGGAATTATATTTATAACACGTTTAAAAGATATAATGAGTGGTTCAAATTCAGTGCCCTGCCTGAACCTGTCAAGGCTGCTGATCCTCAGAAATGAGTCATATGGATTATCAATACCTGTTGATAGCACAGCCCTGACACAATCATATCTGTACCCTTCACTTACGAGCAGGGTGCCAAGTCTTTCCTTAAAGAATTCCAGCACACCATCTGTTATTACCCCATGTTTATCCCTGCTTAGCCTGTCCTGATATGCGGTGAGGGCTATTTTAATAATATCCTTTAGTGAGACAAAATATCTGCTTGTTATAAGAATATTCAGGATTCCGAGTGCCTGTCGTCTTAGTGCATATGGATCATTTGAGCCGGTGGGTACATTATTACTACCAAAGCATCCTGCAATATTGTCTATCTTATCTGCAATGGCAAGTATCCTTCCTGTTTGAGCAGAAGGGAGAAAATCCCCTGAGAACCGTGGCAGATATTGCTCATATATTGCATTTGACACTTCATACGGTTCACCCTGCCTCAGGGCATATTCCCTTCCCATGATCCCCTGCAGCTCCGGGAACTCACCAACCATATCAGTCATCAGGTCAGCCTTTGATAATTCAGAAGCCCTATCTGTGAGAGGTTTAATATCGCCGCACCCTAACAATAGACATAAACTACCGGATACATCTTTTATCCTCTGGACCTTTCCCCACATAGTCCCGAGTTTTCCCATAAAGATTACCTGTTTGAGTTTTTCAGCATGTGCCTCAAGCCTTTTTTTAATATCCGCATCAAAAAAGAATCTGGCATCATTGAGCCTTGCCCTTAATACCCTTTCATAACCCTTCCTCACAACATCTAAATCTTTGGGTACAGTATTACTTACCCCGATAAAATAAGGTAGTATATTTCCGTTTTCATCTTCAAGTGAAAAACATCTTTGATGTTCCCTCATTACTGTTATCAGAACATCCTTTGGAAGTGTTAAAAAATCATCATCAAATCTGCCGCAAACTGCCAGAGGGTATTCAGTCAGATAGGTTATTTCTTCAATTAATTCCCTGTCCCGGATAATCCTCCCTTTTTTTTCATTCGAGATATTCTGAATCTGCTCTTCAATGATCCTCTCCCTCTTAATCTGGTCCACTATAACAAAGTTTTTTTCTAACTTTTCTGTATATTCATTCGTATCTTTAATGCTTATGGGGACAGGCTTCATAAAGCGGTGTCCGAATGTAACGTTCCCGCTTTCCATCCCTGCAAACCTGATAACAAGGGGTTCTTTCCCAAAAATGGCTAATATCCACCTGACGGGCCTTGCAAATCGTACACCTGTTGCATTCCATCGCATTGACTTGGGAAATGAA
Organism: Nitrospirae bacterium RIFCSPLOW2_12_42_9; assembly: GCA_001805205.1. Taxonomy (GTDB): domain Bacteria; phylum Nitrospirota; class 9FT-COMBO-42-15; order HDB-SIOI813; family HDB-SIOI813; genus HDB-SIOI813. The sequence goes on from MHER01000098.1 coordinate 3,483, forward strand.
ATGGATACAAGGAGGTTCTCAAGGACAATTGGCAGGATATCCTTTGTCATCTTCCCCTTTTCATGTCTCTCAACATATACATATTCACCTTTGTCCGTATTTTTTACTTTGAGAGAAGAGACATCTATACCCTGACCCCTGGCAAATCCCATAGCTGCCTTTGTTGGTTTTCCATCCCTGTCAAAGGCTATATCTTTCGGCGGACCTGATACCTCAGTAGTAATATCCCCCTGAAGTTCATTCAATCCAGTTACAATCAGGACCATGCGCCTCGGTGTACCATATACAACCATATCATTGAATTGAATACGGTTTTCTTTTAATAGCTTTTCTGCGGACTCCTTGATAGCTTTCAAAGAGGCAGGTATAAACCTTGCCGGTATCTCTTCAGCCCCGATCTCTAAGACCATATTGTTGGATGACATTATCAGACCCTTACCAATGCCTTCTTTTCACAATACCCTTCAGCACATCGTCTCGCGAGGTTCCTCACCCTGCCTATATAACCTGTTCTCTCAGCCACACTTATCGCCTTTCTTGCATCGAGCAGGTTAAAAAAGTGGGATGTCTTAAGACAGTAGTCATAGGCCGGCAGGATCAATCCTTTTTCAAGGAGGTTAATTGCCTCCTTTTCGAACATATTGAAGCATGAAAAAAGCATCTCCACATCAGCCTCTTCAAAATTATATTTGGAAAACTCTACCTCTGTCTGACGGTGTATGTACCCATATTTAACCCCCTCTGTCCATATGAGATCAAATACATTATCAACCCCTTGAAGGTACATGGCAATACGCTCAAGCCCGTAGGTTATTTCTACAGAAATCGGATCTAATTCAATTCCTCCTACCTCCTGGAAATAAGTAAATTGTGTAATCTCCATGCCATCGAGCCATACCTCCCAGCCAAGCCCCCAGGCACCAAGTGTCGGTGACTCCCAGTCATCTTCCACGAAACGTATATCATGCTCGTCTGCCTTTAAACCGAGTGCTGTAAGGCTCTGCAGGTACAGGTCCTGCACATCCGCAGGTGCAGGCTTCAGTATTACCTGGAACTGATAATAATGCTGGAGCCTGTTGGGGTTCTCGCCATAACGGCCGTCCGCAGGTCTCCTTGATGGCTCTACATACGCCACCCTCCATGGTTCCGGACCCAAAACCCTGAAGAATGTGGCAGGATTAAAAGTACCTGCACCTACTTCAATATCATATGGCTGCTGAATAACACAGCCCCTGTCCGCCCAGAACCTCTGGAGAGAGAGGATAAGTTCCTGAAATTTCATTCTAAGGGATTATAAGGAAATGGGACACTTACTGTCAAGGACTTGCAGGTACAGAGATTTTAAGTTTAAATTGACGTTTTTCTATAATTAAGCTAAAATTTTACAATTAACCTTATCCTAACAAGGGGTGCTTTATGAAAAGAAAGATTGTAATCGGATTGTTGGCTATTCTTGTGGTTGTATTAACCACCACGAATTCAAACGCACAGGAAAGAATCAAGAGGAGCATAGGACCGGCTAATTTTTATATCTCCATAAAAGATCAGATAAAGGTTACAAAAGAACAGGAAGAGAAGTTGTTGAATATAGAGCAGGGTGCACAGAAAAAACTTGAAGAAATAAGCACTGTAGTTACAAAGGCACAGCAATCTCTTAGTGCACTCACAAGGGAGGAGGATGTAGATCTTATAAAGGCAAAGGAATTATTGAAAAATATCGCCACCCTCGAGGCTGATATGAAATTTACTATCCTCGAGACCATAACTCTTGAAAATAAGATCCTTTCCAAGGACCAGCGTGATAAGGCAAATAATATTGCGAAGGAGATGTCAAAGGGACAGCAGAGACCGCCGGCTCAGACACCGCCACCCGCACCTCCGGCTAAAAAGTAGATTGAAGCTCCCTGCAGCAAGCTGCAGGGATTGCGCTAGCTATGCATTTTCATCATATCTTCTTTATAATATTTAAACTGATAACCATTAATATCGAACCTGTAAGGGTAAGGACAATAAAGATGTGTGTAATAGTGCCACTAATAGTAAACCATGCCAAACCAATTATTGGTAATAGTATTAATCGGACAATTGGTTTAAGGCTATCATGCTCTTCGATCAAGACTGCTAATGGTGGTGAATATCGGTTATATACACCTACAATCCTTTCCCCTAATGTAAATTTCATTAGGATTCTATCCCTGAATTCTCTCAATATCCTTACATGCGGGGCTAATGAAGACCCATAAGCAGCAGTTGCTATAAAACACTTTCCACCTTCTGACCCTTTGTCTGATTGTACCGGGGAATCACTTCCTTCAATTAAAAGGGATGACGCGGGATCTCCAATAAGAATAAATATATCCAGGTTCTCCCTGTCTACACCAAAGTTAGAGTAGGCAGTGACCTTAGCCTGAGTAGTTGCAGAGCCGAGTATAAGATTCTTCTTCTTAAAGAGATTATTGAACAATTCTTTAGAAATAGCTGTATATTCAGATGCATATCCAAAACCTGTAACCGTCCATACAGCTATTGCACCATGATTCGCACCTTTAATCAATGCCTCTGAAAGAGGTACCACGGCTATTTCTTCAATTCCTTCTCCTGGAAATGGGAACATGCCATTAAGGCAGTTTAAGGCTATTACAAAAGGGTATTTCCCTGAATTATTAAGTTTCTCAGATACATCATTTGAAGTGAAAATTTCCTTAATTGTAGCATACCATAGGTCTATATTCCCATGACCAATAAAATTGACCAGCAGGGACCCATCATTGATACCATTTATAATGGCTGTACTAAACTCTGTAACTGCCTCACCAAAATTATCAGCATAAAGCTTAACAGGTTGAAATCCAACTGACAGTAGTGCTGATAAATCATCGGCAAGGGCCACAAACTCAGGGTTGGAATATTGGGTGTCATAGAGATCACTACTATTTCCTGATATAAACATTACACGCTTCGACCAATCTCCTGGCAAGGTGGTATCATAAGAAATAATCTTATTAATCACAGCAAGTGCTTCCTGATTAGTCTTTACGGGGATCCTCCCAATAAACATGTCAGGGATCGGATCATCACCCCTTATTGTTACAAACCAGTTGTCTGAGGGGATCTCACCAACACCGGGAGTGGTGCTCTGTATCATTGCAACCGGGATAAAATTCTTATCATTATTTGTATTTTGATATCCCCAGTTATCTCTGTAGTCTATATTGGCATCGCCCAGAAGGAGGACATAGAGAGGAGTAGACTGCCAGTTCTGATAGGCATATTGAAGAAAGTCCTTTATGGCCTTCGGGGTGATAATTCCATAATTAAATTCCCTGTAGACATC
>MHER01000099.1:0-3354 GCA_001805205.1 Nitrospirae bacterium RIFCSPLOW2_12_42_9
GCCAACCTGGGCTGAAAACCCTCTTCAATAAGCCGTTTAATTTCGCTCTCCGGTATCCTAACAGACCTCCCGAACCGGACCACTGACACCCGCCGAAGCAGGATGTCACGCCTCCAGGTTGAGGCCTTGCGCCCAGTCATGGCCTCTGCCTCAAAAACCGTCAGAAATTTTTCATCCATCTTAATCATGTAACCCTCCTCTATTTTTTTATTGACATTCATAAAATATAGTGCTAATTATAACGAAAGAGATGTAATATGCAATATAACAAATCACATTACAATATATTCGTTACACATACATTTGAGCTTAAGGATATAGAAGGAGAGTTGTTCTTCAAGGTAGTTCGAATACCAATTAAACTTATCTGGACGTATAATAAAGATGGAGCACAAATATTGTTTTCGTCACGGTCTGAATATTACGATCCGTTTGAACATCGAATGACTTCAAAGGAAAAATCATCGGTCATGCCTCCTTACATCGAATTTGCCAATCTTGATATAAATGATTTAAATAGTATGCTTAACTATGCCAACACAAGAGGGATCCCGGGGTCTCCAACCGCAGCCGAAGAGTATTTACCTTCTGGTGTCCTTGATGAAAAACTTCTACATGATCTTACTGCTACAACGCAAAAGATAGAACTATCCGGCCTAATCACTCCCCCCCCTGTTTATCCTCTATGGAAGTTTAAGAAAGACATTTTAAAGATGAGGGCAGTACTTGACCTAAAGAAAATTATCGAGGGTAATTTTCCTCCTGAATTGCTTCAAAGATATAAGCATTTGTGCTCTGAGGCTGGCGTTAATAGTCACGAATTTGAGGTAAATCGAAACAATAGAAAGATTTTCCGAAGTTTTCCTGAAATAGCGTTTAAGGAGGCGATTAACCAAGAACTTTCTGATATATGGCCCATGATTGAATCACGAAACGAAAACATTTGGTCTATCCTTCTATGTAAAAACCTTAAACAAGCTCTATACCTTACCCTTTTTAATGATATTACCATTCCAACAGCCACTTGTGCAGACCCTAAGTGTGGTAAATATTTTAACATAGATCATAAAGGCAAAATTTATTGTTCTCCGTATTGCGGTACAAAGGTAGCCCGCAGGAAACATTATTGGGATAAGGAAAGACCAAAAAGACTGGCCCAAACGAAAGGGGGATTACATGGCAAGAAAACACGGAAGGGATAAGGGAATCCTTGAGAGGGTCAAGGGGAGCGGCGTCTGGTATGTCCGCTGTTATGTTTCTGGACGCGAAAAATGGATCAAGGCAGGGAGTAAGACAGCGGCCAGGTCTCTTTATGCCCGAATGAAAACGGCAGAACTTGAGGGAAGGATTTTGCCAAAGCGTCACCGGGTCCTATTCCCGGAACTGGCAGAGGAGAGGAAACGTTACGCGGATTGTCACCACAAAAGAAAGGGAGACGATAACCCCAGGGTTCAACGATGGGTTGACGCCTTCAGCAATATAGATGCCTCCATTATCACGCCATCCATGATTGAGCGGGTCATGTTCGAGATGAAGAATGACGGCTTTGCGAACGCCACCATAAACCGCTATCTCGTAGTCTTAAAGGCCATTTTTAACAAAGCAGTGTATGACGGCCTGTTAGCGGTCAATCCGGCCTCAAAGGTGAAACTCTGGAAGGTCAATAATGAAGTTGTGCGATACCTCACGCCAAAACAGGAGACCGATCTATTGGAGCATCTTCCAGAACGGTTTCATCCGATAGTTTTAACGGCCTTAAATACCGGTTTGCGACAAGGGGAGTTACTACGCCTTACCTGGCAAGATATAGACTGGAATATGGGTATCTTGACGGTTAGGGAGAGTAAATCAGGGGAGGCCCGAAGAGTCCCGATGAATTCTACTGTCCAGGAGATATTGACCACCCTCCGGCCTCAAGATTACTCTCAAGAGGATACGATCTTCCCCCATGACGCCCGATATCTTCGCCGTGCTTTTGATAAGGCGGTAAGCAAGGCGAAACTAAACCCTTTCCGGTTTCACGATCTTAGGCATACCTTTGCCTCGAGGCTTGCGATGCAGGGGGCGAATGATAGAACCATTATGACCCTGGGAGGGTGGAAGTCTCCCCGGATGCTCAACCGATATGCTCACATTTCCCCAACTCATTTATGGCAAGCAGTAGAAGGACTGACTGAATTGAAACCCTCAAAGAGGAAAACCCAAAACGGAACCGTAGCTGGAACCGTAGCAGAGGGGATAACGGTCAGAGAGGGGTCTTCTTAAGTCTTTGATTTTATTGGAGCGGGAAACGGGATTCGAACCCGCGACCCTCGCCTTGGCAAGGCGATGCTCTACCGCTGAGCTATTCCCGCATTATTTGGGCTAAGGTATGTATTTTTAACATTATTCTGACTCTCGTGTCAATAGATTTGAACCGCTGTGTTTGCACCTCTGTCAAATAAGCAGAAAGATCTCTGCTGGAATGATTGCAAAGCTATTCTCCATCTCAAGTCTGTCCATGGAAATGAGTATTCCACGTTTAAAACCAAGCCTCTTTATTGTTCTGAGATCCTGGAACCCCGCATTCTTCTGGTATTTCACCTCCACAGGGAGCAACTCCTTTTCCTTCTTGATAATGAAATCTATCTCCCCTCCGTTTTTCCAGAAAAAGACCCTTGAGTTGAGCCAGTCCGGACGGTCGTACCTGTAAAACAGCTCATTTGCAATAACCTGTTCAGTAAGCCTTGCCTTCATGCCAGCGCTCGTGAGGGATCTACTCACGTTGTCGCTGTACACAAGCCAGTTATCCACCCACCCCCAGAGGCTCCATAAGATAAAACTGTCGAGGAAATATGCCTTTTTCAGTTTCTTGACCCTTGGCCTTCTGGTATTGATATCTATCTGGTAAAGGGTTTTGAGAACAAAGGAATCCTCCATGGTCTCTATGTATTCAGAAACCGTTTTATGGGTGGCAACACCGATCTTTTTTGCTATCGTCTCCCATCCGAAGGCAGAGACCGCTATTGTTATCAGCTCATTGATTATCTGCCGTGCTGTCCTCTCGTTCCTGCCGGCCTTTGAGATATCCCCCCGCAGCCACTGCTGGTATAGTTCATAAACGGCATACCTGATTTCATGCTCCGGGAAGTATGCATTGATGGCGTTAATAAATCCGCCTGTGATAAGGAACTGTTCATAGAGTATTGCGAGTTCACCGAGATGAGGCTGCAGTGAAAGCAATGTCTTAAAGGCGGCCTGATCGAGGCTGAAGATATCAATGCCGCCTGCAAGCTCTCCGGCGAAGCGTGCAAAGAGATCCGGATTTATCAGACTCACATACTCCCTGAATGTCAGGGGAAGCATGATCTTGTC
>MHER01000099.1:3444-20870 GCA_001805205.1 Nitrospirae bacterium RIFCSPLOW2_12_42_9
CTGTGAGAGCTTGCCGGCATCAACGAGGTATTTTATCCCCCTCTGCCATTTTATTACGGATGTGACCTCATCGAGGAAGATGTAGAGCCTTTTCTTCTGTAAATTCAGCTTCTTTATATAATCGAGGTATGTCTCGAGAAGTTCTATGAGTTCCTTGTAGTCATCAATATTATCGCAGGAGTAGTACATCACCTGCTCTTTGAGAACCCCCTCTTTCTTCAGGAGATCATTAATCAATATTTTAAGCGCTGTGGTCTTCCCTACCTGCCGGGGGCCACGAAGCGTATATACCACAAAGCGGTCAAGGTCGAATTCCTCCAGCACCCGGGGCCGCCACCTGAACCTCTGGCTATTCATCTCCCTGATTTTCGGGTCATGGCTTATGAGGCTCTTATCCTGCCACCATATGTTCTGATTGACTATCCTGTTTATCATGCTATTTATAATATCATATTATTCATTAATTTGATATTATAAATAGCAAAATATATTGTTAATGTTTGTTCCTGACATGTTCCTGTTTATCCTTGAATCCAAATTCTGTTTGTCGTATCATGTCTTCAACATTTCTATGGGAGGACCAAAACAATGCCTGAGAAGATTGGTGAGATCATTATAACAGAAGCAGATATAAAGACAAAGATCAAAGAAATTGGTAATGCAATATCAAAAGATTATCATGGAAAGGAGCCTATCCTTATATGTGTCCTCAAAGGAGCTGTTATATTTGCCACTGATCTTATGAGGGCAATAAGTATCCCTGTAGTCTTAGACTTTTTATCTATATCTACCTATGCTGAAAGGAGTGAGGCCGGGGCTGTAAGGATTATAAAAGACCTCGATGTCGATATCACAAAACGGGATGTCATAGTAGTTGAAGATATTATTGATACAGGCTTCACCCTGGGATACTTATTGAGGATTTTAAAGGCAAGAAATCCGGCATCTCTCAAGGTGGCGGTTTTGTTAGACAGACCGTCTCTGAGGATAGTAGAATTGCCTGTGGCTTATAAGGGATTTGAGATATCAGATGAGTTCGTGGTCGGTTATGGGCTGGATTACAACCAGAGATATAGAAACCTACCATACATATGCCTGTTAACAAGCACTAAATAATCATGTCATTCAGAATCGTATGAGTATTTTGAAATATGTTGATTGACTACTTTCCATTCAGTATATTTCCGGTTTTTAAATAAACATCATTAATAATCTTTTTTCCAAAGTAGTTATTGACCTTTTCTATAAGTTCATCTTTGTAGAAGCTCATCTCCTGGACCCAGACAGGGCTGTCTACTAAAATATATAGCTTTTTGTATCGAATGCCTGCAGGGCATGTATGGGAGGCGATAGTATTTCCTACTATAGCCTCCCACTTATCTGCCATAGTATATTCAAGCATCTTCCCTTCGAGACCGTATTGTTTTAAGAGTTTAATTAATATCCCTGATATTTTTTGCATCTAAGTATTATCCTTCTTGAATTCAGAAAACTTTTCATGTAGTATTATGCCTGAAATGGCCGGCTTTAAAAAGAATATTGGTCTCCTGGTAGTCTTTATATTTATCGGGGCCATGGTCGGGGGTGTGCTTGGAGAGATACTTATTGCCATCTCCAATGAAGGGCCGTTAAGAAATATCTTCACGCAGGGTTTTAACATAGGCATCAATCCACCTATAACCTTTGATCTGAGAATCATATCATTTACCACAGGTTTTACTTTCAGGGCAAATCTCCTCACCCTTCTGGGTGCGATTCTTGGCATCTATATCTACAAACATGCTTAGGACTTAATCCCCATCCCCTTCTCTTTCAGAGTCCTTATCCTGTCTCTGAGCTCAGCAGCACGTTCAAACTCGAGCCGCTTTGCAGCCTCCTTCATCTCCTTTTCAAGAGACCTTATCATAGAGGATAATTTATCTTCCGGGATATACTCTTCCAAAACATCCTTAATAACAGGAACAGTATAATAATCCACCTCGGATATCTCGTAAAGGGTCTCAGGTATACCCTTAGTTACACTGACCGGTGTTATGTTGTTGAGTCTGTTGTACTCCTCCTGTATCTTACGTCTGCGGTTTGTCTCCTCTATAGCCCTCTTCATTGACCCTGTGATGGTGTCTGCATACATTATCACCTCTCCGGCTATATTCCTTGCTGCCCTGCCTGATGTCTGTATGAGGGATGTTGTGGACCTGAGATACCCCTCCTTGTCCGCATCCATTATTGCAACAAGTGATACCTCAGGTATATCCAATCCCTCACGGAGGAGGTTAATCCCGATAAGAACATCAAATTTCCCTATCCTGAGGTCTCTTATTATCTCCATCCGTTCCAATGTATGCACCTCAGCATGCAGATATCGTACCTTTATCCCGAGCTCCTGATAATATTCCGCGAGATCTTCAGCCATCCTCTTTGTCAGGGTTGTCACAAGTACCCGCTCTCCCCTGGCTATCCTCTTCCTCAGCTCGTTTAACAGGTCATCCACCTGCCCCTTTGCAGGCTTTACTGTTATCTCAGGGTCTGTAAGGCCTGTGGGACGGATTATCTGCTCAACAAGGTAATCTCCACCCTTTTCAAGCTCATATGGACATGGTGTGGCTGAAACATATATGACCTGATTCACATACCTCTCGAACTCATTAAAGGTAAGTGGTCTGTTATCAAAGGCCGAAGGGAGTCTGAAACCATATTCCACAAGGCTCTTCTTTCTCGATCGGTCGCCTTCGTACATGCCTCTCAGTTGTGGAATAGTTACATGGCTTTCATCAATTATAAGGAGATAGTCTTTTGGGAAATAATCAATTAGAGTTGGCGGGGGTTCCCCTGGATTTCTGCCGCTCATATGTCTTGAGTAGTTTTCTATTCCGTGGCAATAGCCGATTTCTTTTATCATCTCTAAATCAAAGTTAGTCCTCTGCTCTATCCTCTGTGCCTCAATGAGACTGTTCCGGCCCTCAAAGAATCGTATCCGTTCCCCAAGTTCAATCTTTATTGCCTCAAGTGCCCGTTCCAATCTGTGTTGTGGTATTACGAAGTGTGTTCCAGGATAAACAGCCACTTTTGAAAGTCTCTTTATTATTATGCCCCTTAGCGGGTCTATCTCTGATATTGAATCCACATAATCACCGAATAATTCAACCCTTATGCAGGACTCTTCAAAAGATGCAGGGTATATCTCTATCACATCGCCGCGCACCCTGAAAGTACCGCGATGAAAGTCTATGTCATTCCTTTCATACTGTATCTCAACAAGTTTTCTTAATATATCATCCCTTTCAATATCCATACCCTCTTCAAGATACAAAAGCATCCCCTTGTATGCCTCTGGAGATCCGAGGCCGTAGATACAGGAGACAGAGGCCACTATGATCACATCATCCCTCTGCAGGAGTGAAGTTGTTGCAGAATGTCTCATACGGTCTATTGCATCATTAATAGAAGAGTCCTTTTCAATATAGGTATCTGACTGCGCGATATATGCCTCAGGCTGGTAATAGTCATAATAGCTTACAAAATACTCAACTGCATTCTCGGGGAAAAAAGATTTGAACTCATGAAAGAGCTGGGCAGCAAGTGTCTTATTATGTGCTATTACAAGGGTAGGCTTCTGTATCTTATTAATTACATTGGCGAGGGTGAAGGTCTTTCCGCTGCCTGTAACACCTAACAATACCTGGTGTTTTAGTCCGGCTTTAATGCCTTCAGTCAGGGTTTTAATAGCACCGGGTTGGTCACCCTGTGGGATCAGTGGAGATATGAGATTAAAACTACTCAAAGTTGAAGTCCCCCGGAATAATAATCTTTTGAAATTTAAACTTTAGCCTCTCTCAGGAACTTTGCCGCCTCCTCAGGAGAGGTGGGATTAATATAGAATCCCGATCCCCATTCAAAGCCGGCTATCCTTACCAGCTTTGGCATTATCTCAAGATGCCAGTGATAGAACTCCCTCATCTGACTCCGTAAGGGGCATGTATGGATGATATAGTTGTACGGGGGAATATTCAAAACCTTATCAAGTTTCTGTAATACATTTTTGAGCAGCCTCGAAAGACTGCTGTATTCCCAGGGTTGGGCCTCGTCAAAACATGAATTGTGGACTTTGGGAATAATCCATGTCTCAAATGGAAACCTTGCTGCAAAAGGCGCTATGGCAAGGAAATGCTCATTCTCTGCCACATTCCTCTCTTCAGAATACATCTCCTGTTTTACAATATCACAGTATATGCACCGTTCTTTGTAATTATAGTATAGTCTTGAACCCTCAATCTCTTCAGACACCTGTCTCGGAATAATAGGGAGCGCTACAAGCTGAGAGTGTGAGTGTTCAAGGGATGCACCTGCTGACTCTCCTTCATTCTTAAAGATTAATATGGATTGAAACCTTGAGTCTTTTTTAAGATCCATAACCCTGTCCCTGTACGCCCAGAGGATGTCTTCTATCTTTCTCTCGGGTAGTTTTGACATGGTCATATCATGCGAAGGTGTCTCAATGATTACCTCATGTGCACCTACTCCATTCATCTTATCAAACAGGCCGATGCCGGTTTTATCCAGGTTTCCTTCGATCTTCAGCGCAGGGAACTTATTGGCCACTACCCGAAGGGTCCAACCCGCGGAGTTCGGTAGTGTTCCTGCCTCACGATAGGCAAGTATCTCAGGCGGTGTAAATTTCTCATTACCAGCACAGAACGGGCAAAAGCCCCCTTTTCGCTTTGAGGGGGCCTCCTGAAAATCAGATGGCCTCCTTCCCCTTTCAGAAGAGATTATTACCCACCTTCCTGTTACAGGATCTTTTCGTAGTTCTGACAATTTTCCCTCCCTGTCTAATTATTTCATTGAGATTTTATATCTTCTTCAATCCCCAGCAGCTTCATCTTCCGGTGCAGATTGCTCCTCTCTATCTTAAGATCATCAGCAGTCTTTGTAACATTCCAGTTGTTCTCTTTTAACCTCTCGGTTATATAATATTTTTCGAAATCAGCCCTCGCATCTCTTAATGAACCATATCTGTCACCAGGTAGTTGTGGCAAACCCTTCTCCTGACCATTTTTTGATATTATTGCCAGATCACCCGGTAAGATACGCTCTCCCTGCACCATGATGGCAACACGCTCCATAAGATTTCTTAATTCACGTACATTACCCGGCCAGTCATATCCTTTAAGAAGTTTCAGGGCCTCGTCAGTCAGTATTCTTTCCCGCAGCCCCTGTTCCCTTATAATCTCTTTCAGGAAATGTCCTGCAAGTAATGGTATATCTTCTCTTCTTTCCCTTAGTGCCGGAACATCGAGTACTATGACATTAATCCTGTAAAAGAGGTCCTCTCTGAATGCCCCCTTTTTAATCTCTGACTGAAGGTCCTTGTTAGTCGCTGTAATAAGCCTGACATCGACTTTGATAGTCCTGTTACCACCCACGCGTTGAAATTCCTGTTCCTGTAAGACGCGAAGGACCTTTGCCTGTGTATTAAGGCTCATATCCCCTATCTCATCAAGAAAGAGTGTCCCGCCATCTGCTATCTCAAACTTGCCTCTCTGCACTGAAGTTGCACCTGTAAAGGCCCCTTTCTCATGTCCGAAAAGCTCACTCTCTATAAGGGTATCCGGTATGGCAGCGCAGTTTACTGCAACAAATAATCTGTTTGCCCGCTGACTTGAACGGTGTATGGAACGGGCAACAAGCTCCTTGCCGGTCCCATTTTCTCCGGTAATCAGTATCCTGCTGTTTGAGGCGCCTGCTATCCGTATCTGTTCCTTAAGGTTACTCATGGAAGGGCTCTCGCCTATAATATCTTCCCATCTCTCATACCTTCTCCTGAGATGCACATTCTCCAATTCAAGGTGTTGCTGCATGGTGGCATGTTTAACAAGGAGGTGGACCCTCTCCATTGAAAGTGGTTTCTCAATATAATCGTAGGCCCCCAATTTTGTTGCCTTAACCGCTGTTTCTATTGTACCGTGTCCTGACATAACTATTACCACAATATCCTTCTGTATATTCCTTATCTCTTTTAAAACCTCAAGTCCGTCAATATCAGGAAGCCATATATCCAAAAGAACAACAGAGGGGGCATCATTCTCAATCTTTTTTAATGCCGAGCTCCCTGTGTTCGCAGTTGAGACAGCGTAACCCTCATCCTCCAGTACCCCTGTGAGGGCGTCAAGGATACCCTTCTCATCATCAACTATTAATATATGCTCATGCATGGCAGATCATCACACCGGCAGTTCAATAGTAAATTTTGTCCCCCTGGGGCTGTTATCGCTGATCGTAATCTTCCCATTATGATCTGAAACAACACGATTCACTATGGCAAGCCCCAGACCCGTACCTGTCTTTTTCCTTGAGAAATAGGGTATAAACAACTTCTCCTTATCCTCTGCTGACACACCTATCCCATCATCAGCCACCTCTACCCGGATCATTCTGACAGTATCGTCATATTCTGTCTTTATCCACACATGACCATTTCCGTTCATGGCCTCAACCGCATTTTCAAACAGGTTAATAAATGCCCGCTTTATCTGGTCCCTGTCAACATTTATCTGCGGTATAGGGTCTGATAAATCTTCATTTATATTTATATCCTTATGGGCGCTGCTGTATAACAGGACTACATCCTTTATTATTGAATTTATATTATCAGGTGAAGGTTTTGCAGCAGGCATCCTTGCAAAATTTGAAAATTCATTTACCAGCATTTTAAGGGCATTGACCTCTTTAATTATAGTGCTTGTGCAATCATCGAAAATTTTATCATAGTTCTCTCCCCTTTCATAATACTTTTTCCTCAATCTCTCGGTACACAACTGTATAGGGGTTAGCGGGTTTTTTATCTCATGGGCAAGGCTCTTTGCCACCTCCTGCCATGCCGCCATCCTCTGGGCCTTTATCAGCTCTGACAGGTCATCAAAGACTATCACATTTCCCAGAAAATGATTAGCAGCATCATACAGTGTAGTCATCATAATCCTTAAAGTGACATTTCTGCCATTCATATTAAGCTGCATCTCTTCATTATCTATATTGCCTCCACCCCCTCTTATCTTCTTTATAATATTCTTTGCCGCATCATTGGGGATCCTGATCAATATCTCCTGAAACCCCTTACCGCTGATATCCTCTTTATGTATCCCTAAAATCCTCTCTGCTGCCCGGTTGAATGTTGTAATCTCTCCATCCCTGTCTATTGATATTACCCCTGTTGCAACATTCTCCAGGACTGTCTCCATATATGCCCTTCTCTGCTCTATCTCTATATTGGAATCCCTCAATGAGATATATGCCTCTTCCAGCCTCAATTTACCCTGCTTCAGGTCTTCCGTCATTTTGTTAAAAGAATTTATAAGAACACCTATCTCATCCTTTGTCACTGTATCCACTCTGACATCCAGATTACCATCTGCAACAGCCTGCGTGGCCTCTGCAAGCTTCTGGATCGGGATTGTTATACCTTTGGCCATATAATAGCCAAACCAGATAGCAGAAAAGATGATTAATAATGTTATTATAAAAAAAGACAGGATATAGCTGCTCTTTATCGGTTGTTTAAGTGATTGCATCTGGGTGTACTCTTCAAACTGTCTTGTTATCTCCTCCATCTTTGCAACAAGGCTCTTTGTTATATGTGTGGCCACTATTATTATCCCAACCAGTTCCTTTTTGTCTTTATCAGAAGAAAAGACCGGTGTAATACCTATTACTATATCTCCGGAGCTTGTTGATCTGACAATTGCCGCATTCTCACCCCGCAATCCTTTTTGGACCAACTCATCAGTCATTTTTAAGAATCCGCGCTTTATCAGATTATTATTCACTGACCGGCTCAACAACTCACCTTTCGAATTAAAGACCTCTACCCCGGAGAGATTATGCTCAACTTTCTTCTCCTCAATAAGTTTAGAGAGTACAGGTTTCTGGGATGTCTGAATAAGCCCCCCCTGTGCAATATAATCACTGAGGAACATCGAGGCACTTAATATATCTTTTTTCTCCTCATCATAATAACTCCGGGCAACGTCAAGTGAATTTATGAGCGACTTTTCAACCTGGATATTAAACCAGTTGTTAATACTGTTAGTCAGGAGTCCGCTTGCCACAATAAAGAGGAGGATGGACGGGATTATTGAAAATCCGACAAAGGCTAATATGAGCTTTGTCCTGAACCTGTTTCCAAACATAGTTTGATGTTTATCAAATATAAATTTGACAACACTCCTTGAGAGAAGCAGAAAAAGCACGACAATAAGGATCAGATTTATATTAAATAAGGTCAGGACAAGGATATTATTGCCAAGGAGGGAAGAACCCCTCTTTGCAAACAGCACCTCTGCAATAGAAAGGGATATGGTGAGTGTTAGAAAAGCAGAGATAATAATTATTGGCCGTTTCATTTAAGATCCTTTAACATAAATGTCTTTGAATTTTCCCAATCAGTGCTGAATTCTGAATAGGGGAAGAAGAACAGAAGATATCTTAATAAAAACGGCAGTTCTCCGCTCTTTATCTCGGCCTTTACACTGACATAGTACTTATGTCTCTTGCTCAGGATTTTTACAGGCGCCAGGTTTACCTTATCTATCCCTGAAACCCATTCAACCATATCATCATATGAATCAAATACCTGCTCTTCTTTGAAATCTCCGATTGACTTATTTACAAGGAACTGATTTTTCAGAATATCATACTTGACAGTATACCTTATTGTCTTTGATATACTTTCTTCATCCATCCAGTTTGGCATTACCTTATACAGGACAATGTAATAGAAAAACTCCCTGCTTACACCACTGATTATCTCCTTCTTGATCTCAGGTGTAAATCCGCCCCTGTATGATGCCGAGACCATTAGCTCATTATTGTTACTTGTAACTATAATATCTGTAATACCCTGAGAAAAGGCCGGCCCATTTGATATCCATACCATAACAGAGGCGATAACTATAAATAGAAATCTTGGCACAATTATTCCTTCTCAGTGCCCTTCTTCGGAGATAGAAACGGCGCAATGAGATCAACAGGTAAAGGAAATATAATAGTAGAATTCTTCTCTGTTGCAATCTCTGTAAGGGTCTGCAGGTATCTGAGCTGCAGGGCTATGGGTCTTATACTTATTATCTCTGCGGCATCAGATAGTTTCTGTGCAGCCTGAAATTCTCCCTCAGCATGTATTATCTTTGCCCTTCTTTCCCTTTCAGCCTCTGCCTGTTTAGCCATAGCACGCTGCATCTCCTGCGGCAGATCAACATGCTTCATCTCAACATTGGATACCTTTACCCCCCAGGGCTCTGTATGCCTGTCAAGTATTCGCTGGAGATCCTGGTTTAATTTTTCTCTCGCGGAGAGTAATTCATCAAGATCTGCCTGACCGAGTACGCTTCGCAGTGTTGTCTGTGCCAACTGTGAGGTGGCATACAAGTAATCCTCCACTTCAATAATGGCCTTCTTTGCTTCAAGCACCCTGAAATATACTACAGCACTGACCTTAACAGAGACATTATCCTTTGTTATTATATCCTGCGTAGGCACATCCAGCACAACTGTCCGCAGGCTTACCTTGACCATCCTCTGTACACCTGGAAGGAGTATGATCAGACCAGGCCCCTTTACCCTCCAGAACCTGCCAAGCATAAATATTACACCGCGCTCATACTCCTTGAGGATCTTTACTGCGCTATATAAGAACATCACTACAATTATTATGATTATCAGCGGGCTTAATAAAAATTCCATCTTAACACCCCCTTTCGTGTTATACCTTCTTTACTATAACTGTCATGCTGTCTGTACTGACTATCTTTACTCTTTCCCCCTTTCTTATTGGCTCCTCACTGCGTGCATCCCAGAGCTCTCCGTGGAAAAAGACTTTTCCATCAGGGTCAATGTCTGTAGATGCCTCCCCTGTCTCTCCAATAAGTCCCTCTATGCCTGAAACCGGCTGCCTTTTATGGGCCTTTACTGCCATCCCGATAGTAACAGCAAAGAAAAGGGCTGTCAGCAATGCAGCCGGCAGGATGACCATATATGATATCCTGAAAAACGGAAAGTCTGTCCTCATCAGCATTATAGAGCCTAAAACCATGGATATGACCCCTGCAACAGAAAGAAGGCCATAGCTTATGATCTTTATCTCAGCTATAAACAGGATAATCCCAAATATTATAAGAAGGAGCCCGGCATAATTAACAGGGAGTGTCTGAAATGCATAGAAGGCCAGTATCAGGCAGATAGCGCCTACAACACCTGGTAATATTGCACCAGGACTTGCAAGTTCAAAAAAGAGGCCGTATATACCAAGTATCATAAGGATATAGGCAACATTGGGATTACTCAGGGTATTTAATATCCTTAATCTCAAACCCATCGGGAGCTCTTCTATCACCACCCCTGTTGTTTCAATCTTAACACTCCCTGAATTGGTAGTAACCTCCCGGTTGTTTATAGACTTAATAAGCTCATCCCTGTTCGCAGCAATAAGGTCAATAACCTTCAGTTCCAGGGCCTCTTTCTCTGTTATGGAGACACTCTTCCTTACTGCATCTTCAGCCCACTTTGCATTCCTGCCGCGTTTTCCTGCAATGGATTTTATATATGCTGATGCGTCATTTACAACCTTCTCCTGCATCTCTTCATCCATCTTACCGCCGCCGACTGCGACCGGATGTGCTGCGCCTATATTAGTTCCTGGTGACATGGCAGCAATATGGGCAGAAAGGGTGATAAAGACACCTGCTGAGGCAGCCCTCGCACCTGCAGGAGAGACATAGACCACAACAGGGATATCAGAATTACTTATAGCCTTGACAATATCCCTCATGGACTCATCAAGTCCACCCGGTGTGTCAAGCTCGATTAAGAGGGCTGTAGCATCGTTTTCATTCGCCTTCTTTATTGCCTCTGAAATATATTCACCTGCCACAGTATTAATTACACCATCATATTTTGCAACATAAAGGCTCTTCTGGCCTGAGATGGATAATCCATATAATCCAAACAGGATGAATAAACAGGCTAAAACTATTTTAATTTTTATATACACTTTCATTTCTGTTTCTCTAATACCTTGGCCTCCTTCCACAATATCTCCATATCTCCGAGGGATACATCGCCCCACTCCCTCCCTTGTTTGGCTAATTCTTCTTCTATATATCTGAACCTTGAGATAAACTTACTAATAGACTTGCGTAAGGCATCTTCCGGGTTAACCTCAATAAACCTGCCAATATTAACAAGTGCAAACAAGAGATCACCCAGTTCATCCTCCATTCTCTTGTGGTCCTTTGCCCTGAACACCTCCTCAAATTCCATCATCTCTTCTTTTACCTTTGAAAAGACCTGATCTGCATGTTCCCAGTCAAATCCCACCCTCGCTGCCCTTGCCTGTAATTGATGCGCCCTCAGGAGTGCAGGGAGATGTGACGGCACCCCCTCAAGGATAGACCTTCTCTCTTCACCTTTCTCACTCTTTTTTATTGCCTCCCACTGTTTTAGCACCTCCTCGGCGCTATCTGCCTTCACATCTCCAAAGACATGCGGGTGGCGTCTGACCATTTTCTCAATACTTGCTGATAATACATCTTCAATATCAAACTCACCATTTTCCTTGCTTATCCTTGCATGAAAAAGGATCTGATAGAGAAGGTCTCCAAGCTCTTCCTTTAATTTTTTTGCATCCTTTTCATCAATTGTTTCCAGTACCTCATATGCCTCTTCAATCAGAAATGGCTTTAATGACTCCCTGGTCTGCTTCCTGTCCCATGGACACCCATCCTCGCCCCCGAGTCTATCCATTATTTCAACAAGCCTGTCAAAGTTCTCAGACAATCTACCCTCCAGTTGTTTAAAATAACACTTAATTATGAAACCTTTAACATAGTGGTGTCAACAAGATAAGTAGGGAGGGCCTGAATTAAAAAAGCTCATTTATACCAGGGTTCCATTATTTCCGCCTCCGTTGCATCTTCTTTCGTTCGGATTGCAACACTTCCCTCGGAAGCAGTGCGCGAATGTCCTTTCTGATTCTGCGGGCAACCCGGACGGCCGATCTGGCCTCAGAAAGAGTAATATCCTCATAACCGCCAGGATACCGCGTAACAGTAGCATATTCCGTCAACAATTCCTGTTCCTCTCCGGTGAGCAGGTTGTGCAAATCTTCAGGGAGGATTGCCATTAACGATGGGAGGTCATGCGTCTTTGGAAACGGGATGCCTTTCCAAACCAGAAGGGCCTTCAGATATTTTTCAGCACACTGCTGGGCATGGAAACAGACCGTGTCAGTAGGGCAGTCTTCTCCCATTTTGAGAGTGTTCGCAGCGTTTTTCAGATCGTTTTCCGCTTTCACAATCCACTCCCTGGCAACAGCTATTATGTGCTCAGGTTTTGGCATACAACACCTTACCCTCATGAGCAGCCGGCCATTCTATCGTGCCGACCACTTCCTTGCGCCAATCGAACTCAGCCGCGTCACTCACAATGACATCCTTTGGCAGTCGGATATCGTGCAATGCAGTACGGATCTGAAGCTGAGTCTTTCGTTTCGCCCCGCTGACGCGCATCACAACGAGAAGATCCACATCGCTGTCAGGTCCGGCAGTGCCACGTGCGTAGGACCCAAAAAGGATCACCTTTTCGGGGTTAAAACGTTCCACAATCCTTCGCACCATCTCCTTTATGAGTCGTTCTGTCTGCCTCTTCATGTGTCCATATACCTCAAGTTTATTATCTTGGCACAACCAATAGCATAGCGTCAAGAAGCCGTTTCTCCTCGCTGCATCCATTAAGAATATATATACATCAATGTCTTCTTGTTTTAAATTACCTATGAGATGGCGCTCTCAATCAGGGCGTGTTCACGCAGAACTTTTAGCCGCTGAGGGGATTGACGGGTAATGAGTTCCTGCCTGCCAAGCGCTACACCCAGATCAGCGAGATACCAGGAGGTAATTGCCGGAATGGTTTCTGGTTTGACTGTAAATTGTTTGAGTGTCATCATTCTTTTTTATCCCCATATGCTGGTGCTTCCTCAAGCACCTGCATCGGCCGGGATTCTGGAAGGGTAATATAACAGAAAAGGAAGGTTATCTCAATAATTGAAGTCCAGGTAGTGGTGCTCAAGACACCCCGATGGGGCGTGAAGTCCCTGTAAAGGGGATATACTTTATGCTGGCTGGCTTATTTCAATGCGGTTCCGCCCATTTGACTTGGCTTGATATAAGGCGGCATCCGCCCTTTTAAATAACGAATCAACCGTATCCTCATCTTTAAACTGGGCTATCCCAAAACTTACAGTTATAGTCCCGATCCCTTCAAATTTGTAAATTTCTATTGCCTTTCGTATACGCTCTGCCAGAGTAGATGCGCCATTTAAATCAGCCTCAGGGATAATAATAAGAAATTCTTCACCACCTATCCTGAAGAGATAATTTGTCTTCCTCATATTATTCTTAGCGATATCAGCAATTGCCTTTAAGACATAATCCCCGGTACTATGACCATAAACATCATTTACTTTTTTGAAGTAATCAATATCAAAGATTGCTACAGATAGAAAACGCTGGTATCGCCTGGCCCTTTCCAGCTCCATAGGCAGAACCCCGTCCAATTTTGCCCTGTTGAAAGCCTGGGTTAAATGATCTGTGGTGGCGCGATGCTTCAACTCATCGGTCATCCGGCCAAGTACAGCAGCCAGTTCACCTATCTCATCTTTACTATGAATATCAATCTTTGTTTCAAGCTTCCCGTCACCTATATCATGTGCTATATTTTTCAATCTCTCTATTGGCCTTGATATGGTCTTTGCTATAAAATAACCAAGGATCAGGGATAGGGAAAACATACCCAAAGCCAACAAGGACAGCCTCTTATTTAATCTGTTGAGAGACGTAAAGAGTGCATCTGATTTGTATTCTTCAAATAATATCCAGCCAAAGGCCTTTGAACGTGCATACGCAAACAGTTTACCATTCCGGCCTGATTTTTCTTCAGAAAAATCAATAAAACCTGTTTCTCCATTCGCTGATGTAAAATATTCATCCTTCGAAAGGTCTTTTAAAAATTTATCTCCTCTTGAAGAGTAAATGTTTTTCCCATCCCTGGTAGTTAATATAATTCTGACATCCTTATATCTGCTGGAAGCAACAGATTTTCGCAAATATTCGAATGTATCTTCTATATTTAATACGACCTTGATTACCCCTATAAACCTCCCTTCTTCGTTATTAATCTTCAATGCAATATCCGTTGAATAGACATCGGCGCTTTCATCATAAGAAACATCCCTCAAATAATAACCATGTTCATTAGCTGACTGCCACCACTCCTCATCGTCCTGTCTGAAATCACTGGTCTTTCCAGTCTGTGCAACATTGGCGCCGAATTTATTAGTTAAAAACACCTCTCCATAGATCTTATACTTATGCTCGGCATTATAGAAATCTACTTTCTTTCTGATCGAATCTGACAGTTCATTCTCAATCAGTTTCTTCATAAATGGTGTAATCGTTTTACCCGGCGATGATTTCCACTCCCGGTCTTTTTCATTAATAAAGCCTTGAACGTTATCCATCTTTTCATAGTCCATGTTTGCCTGGGTTAAAATATCACGCACATATTTGCTGACTATAAATTCATTAAAGTGATTAATCCTCTCAAAAATCCTATTATCTATTTCTTTGACAACCAGAACGGTATTAGATACAACTGTTTCACCAATCTCTTTTTTGAGTGCAATATGGCTTTCACGAATTGTTATATAACTGGTAATACCAATGATAAGGACAATCGCAAAGAAACTAAGGATAAGTTTATATAATATTCTCACGGCAGGTATTGATTCTAAAACCGCATTCACAGCGGTTTCATTTTCAGCATATCAGGATAAGATTTATGTGTCAATTAAGATTTTGCCTGTTAAGTATTGATGAGAGTTGCTTTTGATGTGTTGTTATGTTAAAAATTCGTAGGCATAGGAACATCTATATTTAACATATTTCAGGAGGTAATGTAACATGGACGAACAGGAATCCTTTACAATCAAAGATAAGAGGCGTTTTAAGGAGGGGACTGAACCCACTGAAGAATCAATGGGGCCTGATAAGACTCAACAACTGGAAGAACCTTACACCCCCGCGATTGAGATCAACTTCGCATCCTTTATCTTTTCCCTTGGCAGATCAGCCTTTGTACATCTCGGAGAAGAACCAGACCCTGTAACCGGGGGGAAGAAGGTATCACTTCCTCTTGCAAAGGAAACCATTGATATTATAGGGCTCCTTGAAGAAAAGACAAAGGGGAATCTTACTCAGGACGAAGAACAGCTTATAAAAAATATCCTTTATGCCCTTCGTATGAGGTATGTTGAGATGTCGTCGAAGTAAGGAAAAGCGTGCGAAGAAATATCATTCTTATAGCCTCTCTTATATCCCTCTCATTAATAACAGCATCAATATTATATATCCAGAGTAATTACTTCAATAAAACTATAGAGAGCCAAATTATACCTCTCGTTGAGGATGCTATAGGCCGTAAGATAGAATTCTCTGAAAGCCATTTCAATATATTGCCATTTTACTGGCAGCTCTATAACGTAACCCTCCGCGATGTTAAGACCGGAGAAGCCCTTATAAAATCTAAAGATGTCATTATATACATAAGACCAAGGAGGATATTTAAAAAGCAGGTTGCTATCAGGAATATAAGGTTCAGGGACCCTGACCTTTCTGTAATAAGATATCCGGATGGTAAGACCAACCTTGAAGGTCTTTTCCCTCAAAAAAAAACCACTGCCTGGCACATTACATTAGAAAATATTGATATAACCAACGGTAATATCTTTATTAATGACCAGCCTGGACTCAGAACCATAAAGTTCTGGAATACAGATGCGAAGATAACACCTTCTTTGGAAAAAAAAGAGGTCATGGGTAATTTTAATTTAAAAGGAAGTTATAAAGACAAAAATATCTCCCAGGAAGATTTGACGATAAAGGGGGAAGTAAGCATTGATTTTAAAGAGAGGGCTATAAGAACAGTAAAGGTAAATAGCTTAAGTATAATATCTGCTGATAAATCAAAGATATGGATTGATGGAGAGCTAAATAATAAAGGGCCTCTTAATATCAAAGGAAATGGGATTATACCCCTTAATGAAATTACAAAGTATATGAAGCATAAAAAAGACCTTCAGGGGAGGATGAAGTTTGCAGTAGGGATTAAAGGTACTTTTATCAATCCTCTGGTTGAGGGCAATTTTACTGTTGAAGATCTGGCATATGACCATATTAAATATGGAAAATTAAATTCTGATATTTCTTACAAAGATAAGCTGATAAGCCTGTCCAATCTAAAGGGTAAGGTCTTTAATGGAGATATTAACGGAGATATTAATCTTGAATTTGATAAGAAGATTAACTCCTTTAATTCATCCCTTAAAGTTGTCAACCTTCAACCATACAAGTTTATCACAAACTATTCACCACGCCTTGGAGGATCTCTACAAAAAAACGGGATTGTCAGTGGTGAAATAAGGATTAATGGAAAGGGCCTTGATAAATCCATGTTTGAGGGAAATGGATGGCTTACCTACAAAGACAATAACCAGAGTTTTTCACTCTCCGGAGAAATAAGAGAGGACCTTAATCTGAGCATTGGCGTATCAGGAGAATTAACAGATATTGCCAGCTATCTGCATATCCCATATTTCCCGCTGCATGGACATGCATCACTCACTGGTGAGATATCAGGAACTGCAGAGAAACCGGTTGTTAGTGGTGTGGTAATGATGCCAAAGGGGGTTGTTAAAGATGTATTATTTGACTCGATAACGGCTGATTTATCCTTCACAGAAGGGATGCTCCAACTTCAACCTGTAACATTAAGACGTGATGATGCTATTTATAAGATGAACGGAAATATTCACTTCCGCTCACCTGGATTTAAAGACCCGTATTTCGAATTAACAGGTGAAATAACTCAAGCATCTCCTAAGGATATTGTGAGTATATTCTACAACATATTACCTTTGGATATGAAAACAGACGGACATATAAAGTTCAGCGGAGATTCAAAGGATTTATTATTTATTGCTGACCTGAGGGCCTCGCCAGGCTCCATGTACGGGCAGAGTTTCGATGATGGCCGGATAAATCTAAGCATAAATAGAGAACGTATTATATTTGATAATGTAACTCTTAAGAAAGGTAAAGATATCCTGTCAGGTAATGGATGGATCGGGTTCAAGGGAGAATCCAGGGGAGAGTTTATGGCAGATATCAGCTCAGAGCAATTCAGGCTTGAAGATATAGACATCATCAAAAAAAGGACCATGCTTTTAAGGGGCACAAGCACATTTAAGATTACAGGCAGCGGAAAAATGACTGACCCGCTAATAAAAGGAACCATTAGTATATCAAACCTGTTTATTA
>MHER01000100.1 GCA_001805205.1 Nitrospirae bacterium RIFCSPLOW2_12_42_9
CACCTTCTTTCTCTGTTCTTTTAAATCTCTCCTGAAAGGTTATATAGCTTTTACACCCTGCATCCCTTCCTGCGAATAGACTCGCAGCAGCCACTGTCTGGTGCATATCCGGGTCATAAGGATTAACTATGGCTGCATCTAACCCGTTTCCAATAGCCATACCAAGAAACATATTATGTATTATCTTTCTGTTGGGAAGACCAAATGAGACATTGCTCACACCCAGTATTGTCGGGCAGCCAAGATTCTCTTTTATCAGACGTATCGTTTCAAGTGTTTGTTTAGATGCCTCCTGTGCAGCAGATACTGTAAGGGCTAAACAATCAAATATGATATCTTCTCTCCTTATCCCGTAGGATAATGCCTGTTCAAGAATATACTCTGCATTCCTTATCCTTTCGGATGCCTTCTCAGGGATATCATGTCCTGCAAGAAGTGCGATTACAGAAGCACCATATTTTTTAATGATGGGGAACAGTGTTTCCATACGTTCCTGTTCTGCATTAACACTATTGACAAGGGCCTTACCTGCATAAACACTCAGCCCCTTTTCTATGGCCTCTATACCGGAACTGTCTATCACAAGGGGTATATCCACAACAGTCTGAACAGACTCTACTGCACGTGCCATGTTACTTATCTCGTCAGTCATTGGAACACCGACATTTATGTCCAGTGCCATTGCATCTGCTTCATACTGTCCTCTGGCATCTGATATCACCATGTCCATACGGCCCTGTTTAATGGATTCTGAAAATGCCTTACGACCTGTTGGATTGATCTTCTCTCCTATTTTAAAAAATGGAAATCCATCCCCAACATAAACAGTCTTCGATCTGCCGGTTATTTTAAGCCCCGCACGCCTCGTAACCGGTAAAGGACTCTTCCCCTTTATCTTTTGTGATAATAGCCTTATGTATTCAGGAGTAGAGCCGCAGCAACCTCCGAGTATATTTACACCTGCCTCTACAAATGATTCAGAATATGAGACCATATCTTCGGGAGACATGGGGAATATAGTCCTTCCACTCACATTTGCAGGAAGCCCTGCATTAGGTTCTGCACATAGAAATGCTTCTGTTGCCATTCTCATTTTCTTAAGCACTCCTATCATCTCGCCTGGTCCAGTGGAACAATTAACACCGATGATATCGACCCCCAATCCTTCAAGCACAACTGCAGCAGTTTCAGGGTCAGTGCCTGTATCTGTTAAACCATCCTGTGTAAAAGTCATAAGCGCTGCAACCGGAAGACCCCTGCCCATCTTTTTTGCAGCTACAACAGCAGCGCGGATCTCTACAATATCAAACATTGTTTCTATAACGATCAGGTCACAACCGGAGTTTGCCAGAACATCTATCTGCTCAGAAAATATGTCCACAGCCTCATCAAAGGGAAGCTCCCCGATCGGGAAGATTGTAGTCCCGCAGGGCCCAATATCTCCAGCCACAAACACCTTCTCTCCTGCAGCATTACGTGCTATTTTAACAGCTTCGTGATTAATCTCTCTTAACCTGTTTTCAGCACCATATTCTGCGAGACGAAGCCGTGAAGCACCAAAGGTGTTTGTCAAAATAATATCGCTGCCTGCTTTGACATATTCTTTGTGGGTCTCAAGAACAGCCTCTGGTTTTTCCAAATTCCACAGGTCCGGTGCATATCCGGCTGGAAGTCCCTTAGCCTGTAACATAACACCCATAGAACCATCAAGCAAAAGAATCTCCTTTTTTAGCCTCTGAAGTAATTTATGCATATTCATCCAAAAATCTTCCATCAAATCCCCCCTTTAATCCCCCTCTTTCCCCCTTTACGAAAGGGGGACTAAGGAGGATTAGTGGGGGAGGGGGGATTATATCCTTTTTTTCTCCCATCCTATTACTGCAGAAACAGAGAATCTGGGAATCATAATAAACACCTCTGTTATGGATACGCCTATCCTATTCGCCTCTGTCAATCGCATTATATCTGATTGTGCAGATAATCCCCAGTCCCCGTAACCTGCAGCATATCTAAAGGTTGGTTCATATCCATTTTTTCTAATCTCAGTCTCTATTATCTTTCCAACCTGTTCAGCCATGTAATCGGCCATCCATGCCCCAACCCTGTCCAAATAATAGGCATCCGTAAGACTCGACTTCTTTAACTCTTCTATCCTTTCAACCATATCAAGACCGATTGTGGAAACCAGCAATGTTGCATATTCACAATCTTTTAATAATCTGACCATATTTCCCCCGGAGAATAACTGATCACTCTCCTCTATAACAACTCTGTCAGCACTCATCCCTGTAATCTTAAAAGTCCTGTAGCAGGCTTTTCCCCTGATAAGAGAATAGGCTGTTTCAATAGCCCCTTTTATCGCCGCTGCAATATGCCCTTCCTGAACCTCCTTCAATGTTTCTATTTTGGGAATACGTAGTTCTCTAAGAACCTTCTTTTCCTCTATTGTGAACGGTATATTATTCAGCACCACAACCTTTTTACTGCTTTTTATCATAAATAATAATATTATCACAACCGTAGACCTGAGTGGAATAATATTAATTATCCCAAGGATAGATATTGAAAATGCATAGTGAGCGCAATCCCTGCTGCTTGCTGCAGGGAGCTTCAATAACATCGTGTGAGGGATTTATATTAAATGTTCAAAGGAGTTATAGCGCGATGGGGATTTGCTATGTCTTGAATTTCCTGGCCTGTGTTTCAAGGAGCTCTGATTGCTTGGCAAGGAGATTAACAGCTATTGCCATTTCTGATGCTATCTCAACATTGCGTTGAGTAATGGCACGTATATCTTCTATTGAGTTCAATATCTTCTGACTACCTTTTGTCTGATCTGAAGATGCTATGACTATCTCCTGTATCTTTGCGCTAACGTTTGTCATAGCCTCAGTTATCTGGCCACTACCTGCCGCCTGTTCAGATGTGGCCCTTCTGACCATCTTGGCAATATCCCGTACCCTTTCAGTAGCTTCTATAATCCTCTGTGTACCTATATTCTGCTCCTGTGTTGCATGTGCAATCTGTATTATCATTGTATTAATCTTATCTATAGATTCAGTCACCTGTTTGATACTATTCACCTGTTCAACTGTGGACTGTTCTATATTCTTTGCCATCTCTTTTGATTCTTCTGCAATCTCCAATATCTTCCGAAGAACAACATCAGACTCTAATGAAAGTCTGCTCCCATCTTCCACATTTCTCAGAACCTCTTTTGTAAGGGTCACAGCAGAACCCACCTCTGACTGGACATCTACAATAAGTTGTGCAATCTCTTTTGTGGAAGAATCTGTCTTTTCTGCGAGGTCTTTGATCTCATCAGCAACAACAGCAAATCCCCTGCCATGTTCACCTGACTGAGCTGCAAGGATTGCTGCATTTAATGCCAAAAGACCTGTCTGATCCGTCACTTCATCAATTATTATAAGAATCCCTCCAATCTGTGCTGAACGGTCTCCCAGACCGCTGATAACCTTTGCCAGCTTATCCATAGTATCTTTGATATTTTCCATCCCCTCTATGGTCTTTTGAACTGAGTGAAGGCCCATTTTTGCAGCATCTTCGCTGACCTTCTCTGATAATTTAGTTGCCTTCTTCGCGCTGCTCTCTACCCTTTCAACCGACATGTTGATTTCCTGGGCAATATAGACTGTCTTTTCTGCGGCATCAGCGAGTATATCAGCATGGTCTGCAACCTGTTTTATAGAAGCTGACATCTCTATTATTGCTGAAGAAGTCTCTTCAATATATGTCTCAAGGACACCTGTGTGGTTCGCCACTTCATTTATGGAAGTCTCCATTTCAATGATCGATGAGGATGTTGCCACAGCAGCATTAGAAAGGATATCAACACTATTTGCCACATCCTGTATTGAAGTGTTAATACCTTCGATAGAAGTAGAAATCTTCTCAATAGACTGTGATTGTTGTTGTGCTCCACTACTGACATTATTTGAGCAGGTACTGATACGATGAGATGCAATTACAACATCTTTTGATGCCTCCTGTATGCTCTTTAACATCTCTTTAAGATTACTCGTCATCTTCATAAAGGCATTCCCTAAATTACCAACTTCGTCCTTTGAATTTACTATGACAGTCTGAGTAAAATCCCCTTCTGCCAGGGCAGTAGCAACAGAAGCCATATCCAGTATAGGTTTAACAATCATTTTTATGAAGAATAATGCGATTACTATGGATACCGTAGTAATAAACCCTGTAATCAGGATACTGAAGAGCAAAATATTCCCCATCTCCATATTCAATGACCCGAGAGAAACACCTACCCTTACAGTCCCAATTACTTCATTATTTAATGGAACTTGATTGCCGTCTCCTTCTGACTGTAATTGTTGATTTCCTACCTTCCTCACAATAGGTACAATGATATCATAAAAAGACCTCCCCTTACTCAGGTCGTTCATTGAAACAACTGTTTTTGTTGGCACTCCTTCATAATAAAGATTAACAGGTTTAATAATCTTTCGTACATACAATGGGTCAACAAAGGTTAATTCTCTTCCCTTTATATCGTAAATAATTACATATGAAACATCTTTACGATTAATTACTCCGTCTATCAAAATATTTAAAATATCCGCATCTTCTAATGAAACCCCGAATGTAGCATTGTATGCAAGATTTTCTGCAAGGATAAGGCCTTTTTCAACTAATTTGTCATGAAGTTGTTGTTTTGTTTTACTTATAAAAAAGAAAAATAATACAACACCCATGAGCAGGAATAGCAGGCTCAGGAGCAGTATAAATTTCAGACGGATACTTTTTGTGAAATAATTGAATAATTTATTAAGTTGCATCTGATGTAATTAGAACCTTCCTTGAATTCAGGTATTGGCCATATCGGATGGTGGTTTAAAAAAATAAAGAGGGCCAGCGGCCATTTTCCCCCATCAAGGTAAAAATGGCCGCTGGCCCCCCTTTTTATCAATCCCGGCAGCGACCTACTTTCCCATGGCCTCACGACCATAGTATCATTGGCCCTGGAGGGCTTAACTTCCGTGTTCGGAATGGGAACGGGTGTTGCCCCTCCGGTATTACCACCGGGAAACTGTAAAAAATACCCAATTTGTCAGAAGCATTATTATGGTCAAGCCTCACGGCCTATTAGTACTGATTAGCTAAACACATTACTGTGCTTACACATTCAGCCTATCAACCTGGTAGTCTACCAGGGGCCTTTAGTCTGCTTTCGCAGAGGGATATCTCATCTTGAGGTGGGTTTCCCGCTTAGATGCCTTCAGCGGTTATCCCATCCGGACATAACTACCCAGCACTGCCGCTGGCGCGACAACTGGCACATTAGAGGTCCGTCCATCCCGGTCCTCTCGTACTAGGGACAGATCCTCTCAAATATCCTGCGCCCACAACAGATAGGGACCGAACTGTCTCACGACGTTCTGAACCCAACTCTCGTACCGCTTTAATGGGCGAACAGCCCAACCCTTGGGACCTACTCCAGCCCCAGGATGCGATGAGTCGACATCGAGGTGCCAAACCTCCCCGTCGATGTGAACTCTTGG
>MHER01000101.1:0-4980 GCA_001805205.1 Nitrospirae bacterium RIFCSPLOW2_12_42_9
GAGCTGGTTACTGCACCATCGGCAATCATAGAATTCTGTATCTGGTTGATCACGAGGTCTGCCGATGATGTCGGCCCGTCAATTACTGTGCCGAACTCATTCTTTGTCGACACCGTCACTACCTGAGGCGTAGTTACGGTGTTATTAAGTATCCCGCCAGTCATGATCTTTATTTTCTTTCCGGCAGAGATGTTTGGAGGTGGGGTCGCATTGACCGTGTAGATTAGTGTTTGACCCAATACAGAGATCCCCCCTGCCCCTATCCCCTCTTTTTCTATGAACTTTGCACCTGTGAGATTAAAACCTGCGGGAAAGAGCATCTCCACCTTCTTTACCGCACCTGTTGTGGCAGTCTTAAATATAATCGTATAATAGGTCTCTCCCATAACGAGATTGGAAGATGGCTGCGCCTGAACCTGTGTTAGTGCCCCGGCATCAATAATCTCTCCTGAAGTGTCCACTGCCTCAACCTCACCCTGCATGATCAGGGATAATGTAACTGCAAACAATGCAATAAACCATAACTTGATTGTTACATTTCTCATGACCTTCTCCTCCTTAATTAAGTGATTAAATTTATCCTGAAACTGACTCGATCTTATGTCTTATAACTATTAATAATTACAAATACAACTTATCAATGTTGTTGTACGCGGAGAATAACATAGAAAAAGTTACAGATAGATTACAGAATTGAGAAAATAATATTTTTAGATGCTTTTGCGCAAATTAATACTCGAATCATTTCTTCAGAGATAGTGTGGCAAATTATCTTTCCGACATAACGATACACAGATGATACTAATGGTTCACTCTAAGACAGTGCTCGGATCCCTGGTAAAGAGTGACTCTGGAAAAACAATAAAACGCTCACCACCGCTACTTTCGGTTGTCTGATACCAATGTTCCTTACTGATTTTTTCTTCCCAGACATTAGTCAAAAGGAGTCCTTGGAAGGGATGGTCGCCTTTAAGTTTGTTATTCTTCCCTGGTGTGGGTGTAAACGTATCGGCAAAACCTGTGACAGAAAATGCATAAAGACGTTTTTTCTCCCTTTCGGCAAAGCAGTTTACCCGCTCCTTGAATGTCTCATATTTGCCTGGAGTTATGCCCGTATCAGGGCCGCCAATCCGGTCACGGATATAGTCAACGGATACAGGTCTATAGGCTGTGTATATTTCATACCAAATCTTTATCGAGCTGGATATATTTCCCAGTGCCTCGCGAGTTCGAAGTAATGCTACTATAGCCTCTGCTATCGTCTGTTTATAATGAGAGATAGCAATAACGATGTTATTACCACACTTAAAATCATCATAAGTCCCTATGTTTTCAATTCCAATGAATGTATTATACCTAATCTTAGCGGTCTTTAGATCGGAATGTCGATTTACCCTGTATCCTGGTTCACCACGATCATAACATGCCTCTGTTATGTGCAATTCACCCAGATCAAGACCCCGACGCACAAGGCTGGTCGAGATATCCTTGTCTTCAACAGTAACCCCAAGTCCCTTTTCATCAAGAATCTCGATCCCGTTAAACATCTTTTGCACCATCTGGGCCTGCATGGGCGTTACTTTCGGCGGTTTCTTTCCCTTAACGTGGAATCGAGGGCTTGATTTATCGTAAGATGTCCTGACACGCTCTGCCCGGTTGGCAAATTCTTGATATTTATTGCCCAGGCGTATATTAATCTCTACCTCCTTCAGGAAACGAACATCCTCATCAAGCTTCTTCATTTTGTCTTCTGGGGATAGGCCCTTGTATTTGTCCTTCATCTCCTGTGTCATAGTCTCTTCATT
This sequence comes from Nitrospirae bacterium RIFCSPLOW2_12_42_9, assembly GCA_001805205.1. Lineage (GTDB taxonomy): Bacteria > Nitrospirota > 9FT-COMBO-42-15 > HDB-SIOI813 > HDB-SIOI813 > HDB-SIOI813. The sequence continues at coordinate 1,806 of MHER01000101.1, forward strand.
TATTATAACTAATTCGCCGCCTGGAAAGATCATATGGATACTATCCAGATAAACAAGGATGTTGTCGATCTTCCTGGAGGCTGTGAGTGTTACGGTTTCATTGTTGCCGCCATGCTGTAATGTATCCCCCGGTCGTGCAAGTCTATGAACATCCCGGGGAAGTTTCGGATCATCATAATCATGAATATTGATTTCCTTATTGGCATGTTCCCGATTATCACGTGCGAGTTGGATGATCTCCTTTTCCTCCCCAAGGTCTCCCATAAAGCGACGCTGACCTGATGTAAAATCTACGACTTCAACCAGATCCACATCCGAATAATAACCTATTTTAATCCTGGAAAGGAGCTTGGAAGTAAACTCTACACGCTCCTTCGCTAATGGCCCAGAAAACGTTCGTACCTCCTGTGTGAGATCGTGCACCCCTCCAGCGGATAGATTATTTAAGGTCTCAATAGCAGTTTGGCAGTCAGCAGCATCCTCGGGATGGAGCTGTGCCCAACGAGTCAACTGTTCCGGATGAAAAACAATACGGTCAGGGCTAACCATAAATCCACCTTCAAACATCTTATGCACGGATTTATCCCAGGTTACTTTTGCCGCGGAATAATCCGTATGAGTAGTGCCATCCGGGTGGTTCATGTCAGCCGGTTTGAGTACAAGTCCCCAATTCTTCCGGAGTCTGTTTTCGGTCCCATCAGCGTTGAGACCATACTGCGGATGATTGCTGGTCTTCCCTTTAACCCCCATAGGTTTAGGACCTTTTGCCCCGCGTGCTTCAGGGGTATCAGTATGTATGGTACGTGTCCTGGCTGGATTCATAGCGATCATAACCAAATTGTTATTGTCTGAAAATCGACGCAACGCCTGAGCTGTACTATAATCCAGGTTTGTCTTTTTCCAAATGGTATTATATTCAAGAAAGGTAAATGCTGGTACAGGATTTCGGACACGATTATTTCTGATCTCCCTGAGTGTCCGTTTATTTGGACGAAAGGCCTCTGTTTCGGAAACAAGTTCTTTGAGTTCGGGGTTAACAACCCGATGGTCACTTTCGTTAAGTATTTTAATAGCTTCTTTTCGATTTGTTCCCCCTTCACCCCGCGTCGCCCGCTGCTGCTCAATAAACTGCCCGCTCTGTTGGGCCCGACGCTGGATTAATCCAACAAAGCCACCCTGGATAATACGCATCAGTGTTCCGGGTAGATCAGCTATCAATACCTCCAGGAAATCTCTGTTCTGTTCCCTGGCAGCCCTTTCGGCATTGACACAATCAATAGACAGATTACGAACAATATTTTCTGCCACTGTCTTAACCAGGGTTTCCCGTGCACTGGTGCCGAGGTTTGTCGGAAACATCAGGCCCACAAGACTTCCGATTAAGCTCGCGGTCCTCTCATAAAGCATATCCTCCCGCTGCTTGTCAGTGATGGGCTTCCCCTGGTTTTAATCCATAGTTTTGTAATACCAGCAGGTATATTCAATAATTTGTTGGACGCAAATAGTACAGAAGTGCTTGGTGAATCCTTTCATTGCAACCGCTTTAAACAGTCGATCCACAGGTAGAAAGACAATATCTACAATCACCCCGGCAGCTTCCTTGCGAATTACTGAAAAAGCTTCGCGTAAAGCCGCCTCTTTGCTATAATCATAGGCAAAATATCCTCCAGCACCCCGGGTGCTGGCTCGCACCAATAAAACAATGATCTTGTAGGCCGCTTCTCTAAAAGGGTCCATGAAGGTCAGCGTGGGTACCACGTTCAAAATCTGGAATGCCGTACTTTCGACCGTCTCCAGGCCAGAGGTGATATGCTCGGCGCTTTTAATCGCCCTTTCACGGAAGTCCACCACAGATTTCATCAGATTTTTGAAATCCTCGCGTATATGTTCAAGGTCGATGCCATCTTGGGCCACTTTGCACGGATCAAGGTCGTTTTTGGTCAGACGATCCATTATCTCCATGACCTGGTTTGTTAGCTTGTAAAATTCATCGAGGTCCGGTTTCGATGTTTTTTCGATGGAATTCACCCACGAATCTACAGAGCTGCAAAGATCTTCATAGGCGTAAACCGTTTTGGCAGTAGAGCCTCCCCAGAAGCCCCTTGGATTGGCCCACTCATCATAGATAGCCAGATTTGAATTAATGTTGTCCAGGAGGAGACATGCCTCTTTCCAGTGTAGTTCATGGTATTTGTCTGCATCTCTTAGATAGAGTGCCGGACTGACATAATGAAGTTTGCCAAACCAGGTGATCAACAGATAGGCCGAAGGCTGGAATGTCTGTTCATGGGATGGGGCTGCCCTGGCCCTTTCCAAAATAGAGCGATCTGGCGAAGGGTCTCCACAAAAACCATGTTCAAACTTCAAACCAGAGGCCGTAGTATTCTGCCTGGCTGCAACTGTGGATTTGGCGGTATTACGGGATGTACTGGAGGATGTTTTGTCTATTGCAAAATTATCATCTCTCATGTTTTATAAACCTCAGAGAGTTTATTTCTGAATGCTTCATTAATATCTGAATTGATTTCAAGCCCATGGATAGAGCGGAAGGACCGGATGGCACGACTGAGACCCTCACCATCCTTTCCATCAACAGGGCCATTATAATGTCCCATATTCCTGAGCCTGGCCTGTATCCCTGTTAATTCAGTGACAGGATCCAAATGACCCACATCTAAATCCAATGCCCATAGTTCTCCTGACTCCCCAATCTCGATCCTGGCCTGTTGCGCATTCGGAGAAATAGGAGCACGAAGCCATCCCTGATCATCCAATGCCCCATTACTGACCTTCCCGTCTACTATCAGGGTATATGGTGCATTGGCGAACGGGTCCCCATATAGGTCGATGAATTGCATATTCAATTTTTCTGGTATGCCTTTGCGTTGAAACCGATGCTTCTTATCAGTTATGACAGATTCCTCCCTGATCCTGACTGCCGGGATAAATATTTTATCTCCAGGAAAAAGGACATTATGATTTTTGCGAAGATTTCTTAGTTGTTCATTCTCAGGATGATCCCAAATGGTTTCCCAGAACAGACCATATTTTTGTGCAAGACTGGATGTAGTCTCTCCTTGTTGTATAGTATGATAAATCCCCCCTGCGCTCAAAATCTCCTCCTAAATAAAAATATACTCCTTTAGACGCGCTCCCATGCTGCTGTATCGAGATT
>MHER01000101.1:5013-5533 GCA_001805205.1 Nitrospirae bacterium RIFCSPLOW2_12_42_9
ACCATCCACTCGCGCATATCCGTTCGTGTCCAGTACTCCTTCTCTTTTAGATCCATCCGTCAGTATGACCTGGTATTTTTCTCCACCTACAGGATTACCCTCTTCATCAACCAGTTCTATCTCCACCCATGAGGTCTTTAAGGATGATGGCCTTAATACACGTGATGTTGTTATAATGGCTGCCGATTCACCTGCCGCATCGGATAAGAATGCCCTCCGTGGAACCACGGCCAATGCTACGAATTCTTCCCGGTGGAAGGCCATCTCCATGCGCGGTTTGAGACGACGCCTAAGATCATGAAACGGTATCTTACTTATTCCAAAGATGTTATTCCCACTGATGGAGCTATACATATCAAGAAGATCCCTTCGGGAAAATGGGTCGGAGAGCCACCGGTCTATCTCGTTACTCAAAAACGCCAATCCCTTTTCTGTCTCCTCATCAGGATGAAGATCGGCCTTGCGTATTATAATATAGGACTTAGAGGTCCCCTGAAACCGCCAGGTCTTACGCATAGCT
>MHER01000102.1:0-2440 GCA_001805205.1 Nitrospirae bacterium RIFCSPLOW2_12_42_9
ACCTGCGTGGCGTTAAAGAGTCAGGACGGGTCTTTGCCCTGCCCACTTATTTCTTTCTCGCTATGACGCTATTTACCATTATCATTGGCTTTTACCACTACTTCACAGGTACGCTGGGAATGGTTACAGGTGTAGATCCCTTGCATGGAGGTGCAATCCAGGCCCTGACCCTCTTTCTGATTTTGCGTGCGTTCTCAAGCGGCTGTGCCGCCCTTACAGGAGTTGAGGCCATAAGTAACGGCGTTACTGTCTTCAAAGAGCCCAGGAGCCGCAATGCAGGTATCACTATGATATGGATGAGCACACTCCTGTCGGCGATATTCTTTGGTATTACATTCCTGGCCAGGCACACAGGTGCGATCCCCTCACATACGGAGACAGTGTTTTCACAGATAGGGCGTGTTATTTATAGTGCAGGAAGCCCGCTTTATCTGGCCCTCGTCGGCTCGACAACTTTGATCCTCGTTATGGCGGCCAATACCTCATATGCTGGTTTCCCGCAGCTTGGAGCGATGCAGGCATCTTACGGTTTTCTGCCAAAACAGCTTACATACAGAGGCGGCCGCCTGGTATTTACCTATGGTATTCTAACCTTAGCAGTGATGGCCTCACTGCTCATCATCGTATTCCGTGCCAATACAAACGCCCTTATTCCACTGTACGCCATCGGCGTCTTTCTCTCATTTACCATATCACAAATTGGCATGGCAGTACGCTGGTTTAGATGCGGCAAGCTGGAGCCAGGTGAAGAATCAAGGCGGATGGGTTCGACCCTGCAGTATAACCCCAAGTGGAAGATCAAGCTGATCATCAACTCCTTCGGGGCCTTTTCCACCTTTATCGTGATGATCGTTTTTGCGGTCACCAAATTTGTGCATGGCGCATGGATTGTGATTTTCCTGATCCCGATACTGGTATACATCTTTTCCCGTATCCATCATCACTACAAAGAGTTAGAGGCTGCACTATCACTCAAAACATTCAGAATGCCGCCATATATCAAGCGTCACCGTGTAATCGTACCCATCAGCAGCGTACATAAAGGTACGATGAAGGCTTTACATTATGCACGAACCCTTTCCAATGACATTACTGCTGTACACGTATTAATTGATCCAGATGGAGCCGGCAGAATAAAAGCTACGTGGGATTATTGGGGAGATGGGGTACGGCTGGAGGTAATTGAATCACCATACCGGCTGTTATTGGAGCCGCTTCTTGATTATATTAAAAGGATCGCCGGCCAGCGGCAGCCTAACGAGGTCATCACTATCGTAGTGCCGGAGTTTGTGCCGGTTAAAAGGTGGCATAGTCTTCTGCATATGCAGACTGCTTTTTTCCTGCAAATCGGCCTGCTGGGATTACGGGATATAATTATCACGGAAGTACCATACCACGTAAGCAAAGAGGCAGCGGGAGGATAATCTCATTATGACAGACATGGACAAAAAACATATAATTATAGCCGGTTGCGGCCGTGTCGGCAGGGAACTGGCAAGATCAATCTTCAAAAGGGGATATACTGTAACCGTTGTTGACCCGGACCCCCGCGCCTTTGACCGGTTAGGGTATAACTTTGAGGGACGTACTGTGCAGGGAGATATCTTTGACCAGGATGTGCTCAAGCGTACCGGCGTCAAAGATGCTTATGCCTTTGCAGCAGTTACAAACTCGGACAGTGTAAATATTGTTACCACAAGGATTGCACGTGACATTTATCATGTGCCACATGTAATTGCACGTATCTATAATCCGAGATGCATGCCTATTTATGAAAAACTGGGTTTGCAAACCGTATCCTCGTCATCATGGGGTGCGCAACGCATCGAGCAGTTAATTCTTCATCCTGGTCTTCACAGTGTATATTCTGCAGGGAACGGGGAAGTGCAACTCTATGAAATTATTATAAGCGACGAGTGGCATGGCCATAAGCTATCTGAACTTGTTCCGCCAAAGGAGGCTGTTACTGTAGCCATAGCCCGTGGTGGACGTGCCTCTCTGCCTGCGCCTGACACCATTTTACAGGTTCATGATATTCTTCAGATAAGTGCAACTAATGAAGGGGCTGCTATATTGCAGCAGCGTCTACTTGGAAAAAGGCGCAGCCTTTATGAATAACAAAGTACATTTTTCAGGGAGGGATAGATAGCCATGCTTGTCCTTGTTATTGGCGGCGGCCGTACCGGATCGCATCTGACATCACTCCTGCTCAGTCAGGGGCACAAGGTCCGTGTGATTGAACACAGGCCTGATGCACTTGCAAATATCCACTGTGAATTGCCAAGTGAGGTAGTATTTGAAGGGGAAGGCTCAGACCCTCAAGTCCTCGAAGCTGCAGGAATACAGCAGGCACAGGTGTTGGCCGCTGTTACATCAGACGATGCAGAAAATCTTGTCATCTGTGCCCTGGCACGGCAGGTGTATGGAGTGAGACGGATCA
>MHER01000102.1:2446-18593 GCA_001805205.1 Nitrospirae bacterium RIFCSPLOW2_12_42_9
GTATCAACAACCCCATGCACGCATGGCTATTTACCCGTGAAATGGGAGTGGACGTGGCCCTTAACCAGGCTGACCTTATGGCCAGGATGATAGAAGAGGAGATGTCCCTTGGCGACATGATGACCCTGCTTAAGTTACACAGAGGTAAGTTTTCGCTGGTGGAAGAAAAAATCTACCATGGTGCTAAAGCAGCAGGCATCGCTATCAAGGATTTAAAACTGCCGCCAAACTGTACCCTCTCCGGTATACTGCGGCGTGGTGAGATGATCTTACCCCGTGGTGATACTGTGCTGCAGGCAGAAGATGAAGTGCTGGCGCTGGTAGATGATGCTGCTGCCGAAGAGCTGGCACGCCTGCTGGGCAGACCTACTGACTGAAAAATTCCCGTCTCATAATTATTATATTTTGTGATTTGTCTTTTTCCCGTTTTCAATTATCTTGATTATTCCATATTCACCATCATAACCCGGCGCTATACTTACCCTGCCCTCTCTTACCCGCAATATAGCCTCACCCAGAAGCGGAGTACCGGCCTTTGTTATATCTTCAATGGTACTATCCTGTAATATTGAAAGTTCATCTCCGAGCGCCGCGAGGAGTTTATTGTATGTATTTTTCACAACCTTACTGTTAACACCAATACCGGTTACCTCTGCAATAATCTCTGCAAGTGGAATCAACCTTTTAAAGGGGATTTTACCGGCTGGTATGTTACTTTCGTCTCTGTCTGCGAGGTCATCAACCCTGTGCATGACACCAATAGTCACCTTTTTACCACATTTTGGGCATAGCCCATTGTTTTGCCTTGTGTCAGACGGGTGCATACGCCTTTTACAGTCTCTATGACCATCAAAATGATATTTCCCTTCCTCCGGGAAAAACTCGATAGTACCAATGAAATTCTTATTATTGTTACTTTTGATGGCATTATAGATCCCTTTATATGATAGCTCCGTATCGAAGATATTCGCCTCGCGGGCGAGTTTTGCAGGTGAATGTGCATCAGAATTGGAAATAAGGGCTACACGGTCAAGCCCTGATAGCCTCCAGTTCATTGGTGGATCAGATGAGAGGCCGGTTTCAATTGCATATATATGTGATGTTAATTCCTCAAAACATTCTTCCAGCGAATCAAATCCGGAGTTTGAACCCAGGACAGAAAAGTGCGGGGTCCATGCATGGGCAGGTATGAATAATACATCCGGTGAGGTATCGAGGGCTATATTTAAAAGTACCTTACTATCCAAACCAAGTATTGGCCTGCCATCGGACTTCAGGTTTCCTATCTTTGAGAGGGCAGCATTGATCTTAGCTGCTTCAGCAAAAGTAGGGACGAGAAGAAGATTGTGTACCTTTCGTGTGCGGCCATTCTTACTATAAATGCAGCTTATCTCAGCAGAGAGGATGAATCTTACATCCCTGCGGCAACTTGAAGGCACCTCTTCAACCATTGAACTTTCATATTCTGGTTTAAGCCTGAACAGGCCATCTTCTGCACTTTCTAACTTCTCCTGTAAATTAACAAGCCATTTTGGATGGGTAAAATCGCCTGTCCCAACCACGGTAAGACCTTTTAATTGTGCCCAACGGTTCAGGTTCTCTATTTCCATATCCTTACTCGTTGCCCTCGAATATGGAGAGTGTATATGGAGGTCAGCTATAAATTTCATATTAAATTAAAAAGACCAAAATCCCTTGCAATTTTTTTAAAACACATGCTAAAATTACTCACCATACAGGCGCGTAGCTCAGGGGGAGAGCGCTTCCTTGACACGGAAGAGGTCGGCGGTTCAAGACCGCCCGCGCCTACCATAACATTTCAGAGATAAAAATATATAATATTCCTTACTCATTATGTTAGCAAGAAGAACATTTACGGATTGAATATTGATTGGGGAAAAATAAATCCAATCTTTACCCAATATCCAATCACGGTTGTATGGTAAATACTGATGTGAAAAGTCAAAAAATATTCTCCAAATCCATGGTTTAAAATTTAAATTTTTTTGAGCTTCATTCCCTTGACAGGCATTATATGTGTATGTTATATTTATCAATCTAATTTTTATATTTAAATTTTAGAGACATAATATTGCCTTTATATATAAGGGGGTGGGAATAGATGTTAGGGGTTAAGGTAAAGGATAATGAATCCTTTGAGAGTGCTCTTCGCAGATTCAAAAAACAGTGCGAGAAGGCAGGGATTTTATCTGAGATGCGTAAGAGAGAACACTATGAGAAGCCCAGTGTTCGCCGCAAACGCAAGGCTCTTGCTGCAAGGAAAAAGGCAGCCAAAAGACAGAAGGTCTGATCAATGTCTTTACTGGATAGGTTGACAGAAGATCTGAAAAGATCTTTAAAAGAGGGAAATTCCACAAAGGTATCTGTAATCAGGTTATTAAAGTCATCCATAAAAAACAGAGAGATAGAGAAAAGGTCTCCTCTTACTGATGAGGAAATAATGGAAGCAGTAGTATCCGGTATTAAACAGAGGAGAGAGTCTATTGAACAGTTTAAAAAAGGGGGGAGAGAAGACTTAGTCAACAAAGAGACCAGCGAGATAGATGTTTTACAAGCCTATCTTCCACAACAATTAAGTGAAGAAGATCTCATGAATGAAATCAGGACTGTTATTAAGGAAGTAGGGGCTGCTTCCCCGCAGGATATGGGAAAGGTAATGAAGACTTTGATGCATCGTGTGAAGGGCCGCGCTGAAGGTGCAAAGGTAAGTTCTTTAGTAAAGGAACTTATGGAAGCGCGTGCACATTGAAAGGGGGAGATACCCCTTGGATGGACATATTCCTGAAGAATTAATAACAAAGATTAAAGGAACTCAGGACATAGTAGAGGTAATTTCCAGGCACGTTTCTTTAAAGAAGTCTGGTCAAAATTATTCAGGACTCTGTCCATTTCATTCAGAAAAGACCCCATCCTTTGTGGTAAGTCCAGCAAAACAACTATTTCATTGCTTTGGCTGTGGAACCGGAGGGAATGTTATTACATTTCTCATGAAGTATGAGAACGTGACATTTCCAGAGGTCTTAAAGAATTTAGCCAGGGATGCAGGGATTGCTATTCCTTCTAAGAGTGTAAAGAGTGAAAGAAAAGAGGAGTCATTATACGAGGTAAATAGGCTGATTGCAGAGTATTACAATAAAATATTATTAACATATAAAGAGGCCGGGGCTGCACGTGAATATCTCCTGGGAAGGGGCCTCTCTACGGAAGTGATTGAAAGATTTAATGTAGGATATTCAATCAACTCATGGAATAATGTATATGAATACCTCAGGAATAAGGGGTTTAAGGATGAGGTCCTTGTAAAAACGGGTCTTGTTATTCCAAAGAATAGCGGGGCAGGATTTTATGACAGGTTTCGCGGAAGGATAATGTTCCCAATACATGATACCCAGGGAAGGGTTGTTGGATTTGGTGGAAGGGTACTTGATGATTCCACCCCGAAATATTTAAATTCACCTGAGACCCCTTTATTCAATAAAGGCGCTTTGCTTTATGGTCTTAATATCGCGAAAGATGGCGTGAGGGAATCAGGCTATGCTATAATTGTAGAAGGGTATATGGATGTAATTGCAGTCTGTCAGAGCGGGATACCAAATGTTGTCGGAACCCTTGGGACTGCCCTTACAGTAAATCATTTGAGAGTTTTAAACAGGTTCTGTAAAGAGGTTATTCTGACATTTGACCCTGATATTGCAGGTAGAAACGCAGCCCTGCGTACAGTTGATATCTTTATAGAAAGTGGGATCAGGGGAAAGGTTTTGATATTGCCTGAAGGCGAAGACCCTGACATCTTTATAAGGAAAAGGGGAAAGGGGCAATTTCTTGAACTTATAGAAAGATCAAAAGGGATTTTTGATTTCTCCCTGGACCATATAATAGGTAAGTCAGGAGATAGGCCGGATAAAGGCTCAATAGAAAAGAAGGTTAGTGTAACTGAAGAATGTTTTGAATTGATAAGGAAGATACCAAACAGGATAGAGCAGGACTACTATTTGGAAAAGGTATCTAAGGCGCTGGCAGTTGAGAAGAATGTATTAATGGCTGAGTTCAGGAAGAAGAATAAAAACAAAAAGGGCTTACCTGTAGAAAAGTCTAAAAGACTTGCAATGAACAGGCCCGGGGTTGATGAGATACTGTGTATACTCATGATAAGGGATAAGAGTTTCAGAAAGCGGATAAAAGGTAATCTGAGCGCTGTTGATTTTGTTGTTCCGGAATTTCAGGAGATAGCCGGTTTTCTTATAGATTCTGATAAGGATATTGATGTTATGTTAAACAGTGATGACTATAATCAGGGTGTTAAAGATACTGTAACAAGACTTGCATGTTCTGATCTGCATTTCGATTCCGCTGAACAGACATTCTCTGATTGTGTGAGAGTATTACAGAGAAAAAGGCTTGAGATAGGGCTTAGAGAGGTAGAGAAGGAGATAGGCTCGGCTGAGATGAGCGGGACCTTTGAAAGGGTCAGGGAGCTTCTTTTTAATAAACAGGCATTACTTAAACAGAAAAGACTTCTGTATGATAATTAGTAGTATTTAATTAGTAACCAAAGTTTAAACAGGAGGGTTAAGAAAGTTTATGGCAAAGGATGAAAAAATAACAGAAGTACAGCAATTGATCTCTATGGGTAAGGAGAAGGGCTATCTTACATATGATGAGCTCAACAATGCCTTACCTGAGGATCTTATATCTTCTGATGAAATGGACAGCATAATGATGATGTTCGGCGAGATGGATATAGATATTGTTGATCAGGTGGAGGAGGAGACCTATCATAAGCTTCTGGCAGAAGAGGAGGTTGAGGAAGAGGAGAAGGAGGAGAAGGAGGTAAGTATTGGTGTTGCCAGGACTGATGACCCTGTGCGCCTCTATCTGAAAGAGATGGGAGATGTGTCTTTACTCAGCAGGGAAGGGGAGATAGAGATTGCAAAGAGAATAGAAGAGGGGAAAAGGGAGATAGAGTCTATAATATTCAGCATGCCCTTTACTATCAGTGAAATAATATCTCTCGGAGATATGTTAAAGACGGGCAAGGTAGTACTCCATGAATTTATTTCAACATTTGAAGAGGAAAGTGAAGAGGAATTTGAGGAGCTTGTTGAGGAAGATACGGAAGAGTTAAAGCTGAAGACCTTAGCCTCTATTGAAAAACTTAAAAGGGTATTCAGAGATTTTAAGAATCAGCAGAGGCAACTCAAGACAGGGGCTTTAAAAGAGTCTGAAAGGGTAAAGATTAAACAGAAGATAATGACTCTCCGGACAAAGATTACTGATCTGATGAGCTCTCTGAATCTTAATACAAGGTTTATTGATTCTGTTGTTGAAAGGCTGAAGGAATATAACAAAGAGATTCAGCATAGAGAGAACGAGATAAATGTATGCGCAAAGAGGTTAAAATGCAAGGCCGCAGATTTACAAGCCCTCTTTAATAAAATAAAGGAAAACAGGGTCAGACTCAAAAAGCTGATTAAGGACTCAGGTAAGAAGGCAGAAGATATAGCGGCCATAGAAAGAAATTATGCCTCTGCCTTTGAAACACTAAGGAAGATTGGAGATGAAACAGCAATTACAGCTACTGAACTGAAAGAGGCTGTTAAGTCCCTGGAGATGGCTGAATTAAAGAGTCGTTTTGCCAAGAGTGAGCTGATAGAGGCCAATCTAAGGCTTGTGGTAAGCATAGCAAAGAAGTATACAAACCGTGGCCTTCAATTCCTCGACCTTATTCAGGAGGGGAATATTGGTCTTATGAAGGCAGTGGATAAGTTTGAGTACAGGCGTGGTTATAAGTTCAGCACATATGCAACATGGTGGATAAGGCAGGCCATTACGAGGGCAATTGCTGATCAGGCCCGTACTATCAGAATACCGGTCCACATGATTGAAACTATAAATAAACTTATACGCACCTCAAGGCAGCTTGTTCAGGAAATAGGGAGAGAACCTTCTCCGGAGGAGATTGCTACAGAGATGAAGCTCCCTGTGGATAAGGTCAGGAAGGTACTGAAGATAGCAAAAGAGCCTATTTCACTTGAGACCCCTGTTGGTGAGGAAGAGGACAGTCATCTTGGTGATTTTATTGAGGATAAGAGGGCAGTATCGCCCCTCGATGCTGCAATAAAGGCTAACCTGCATGGCCAGATTGATACAGTCCTTCAAAGCCTGACCCAGAGGGAGGAAAAGGTGCTGAGGATGCGTTTTGGTATAGGAGAGATAACCGATCATACCCTTGAAGAGGTTGGACAGACCTTTGATGTTACAAGAGAGAGGATTCGTCAGATAGAGGCTAAGGCATTGAGGAAACTAAGGCATCCAAGCCGCAGCAAGAGGCTAAAGAGTTTTGTAGATTAAGCCGGCGGCTCTTGCATGAAATGACAGAGGCTTTCAAGGGCCCATAGCTCAGATTGGTAGAGCTACCGGCTCATAACCGGTTGGTCCCAGGTTCAAGTCCTGGTGGGCCCATCAGATTATTTATATGGAATTTATCCAGAATGAGCAATTAAGACTACTCGTCCAGATACAGGGAAAAGAAAGCCGGATTACAGAGATACTGGATAAACAGAGTAAACTTCCGGATATCATCTCTTCCTTAAAAGTCAGCCTCGATAAAGCCCAGAGTACCCTTTCTGAAGCTTCTCAGGAATTTGAAGGTACCACAAAAGAGCGGAGGAGGCTTGAGGGTTTACTTCAGGATGCTGAAGAAAAGGCAAGAAAGCTTAAGGGCAGAATACCGGAGATCAAGACCAATAAAGAATATCAGGCACTGTTAAAAGAGATTGCTATTGTAGAACAGGAAAAGTCGGATTTTGAAGAGAAAATTATTATGTTGCTTGATAAAAGTGATAGTCTTAAGGCTGTATGTACTGAAAAAGAGAATATAGTTAAAAAAGAAGAACAGGATTTTCTTTCAGAGAAGGGGAGAATAGATGCTGACTTTGATCAACTTACAGTGAAGCTTAAAGAGCTGGAATCTGAAAGGGCTGCAATAGAATCTGAAATAGAACCCAAGCTTCTTGCTGAATATAACAAGCTGATATCTATCAGAAAGGGACTTGCTGTAGTCTCTGTCCGGAATGATTACTGTCTCGGATGTCATATACGTGTTCCTCCCCAGATTTTTACAGAGATCAAGAATAATGATAAAATAATATCTTGTTTAAGTTGCCAGAGGATTCTGTACTGGAAGCCAAAGTGAGGGTAAGCATTGACGAGGAGGTCTAAGGTCTTAACGATATATACAGATGGTGTTGCGAGAGGGAATCCCGGTGAGGGGGGATATGGTGTTATTATAAAAGGTTCCGATGGGAATATCGTGGAAGAGATTGGGGGATATATCGGGGAGACGACGAATAATTTTGCGGAGTATAGTGCACTGGTTACCGGATTAAAGGCCTCAATGAAATATAGAGCTGACAAGATTGAAGTATACTCAGACTCGGAGCTAATGGTAAGGCAGCTCAATGGTGTGTACAAGGTTAAGAGTGAATCCCTTATCCCTATGTATAAGGAGGCAAAAAGTATAATGTCCTTACTTGGGGATGTTAAGATAACCCATATACCGAGGGAAAAGAATAAAGAGGCTGACATACTGGCAAATAAGGCAGTAGATAAAAAGATGCGGACTGAGGTAAGATAGATGGTCGCCCTGTTCTTTTTAAGAACCGGGAGGAAAGTCCGAACTCCGGAGGGCATGGTGCTGGGTAACGCCCAGTGGGGGTAACCCTAAGGAAAGTGCCACAGAGAACAGACCGCCGAAGAAGTTCCGGTAGAAGTTCCGGGGACACCATACTCAATTCAAAACAGAATTGAGTATGGTGTCCCCGGAACTCCGGAACTTCTGGTAAGGGTGAAACGGTGAGGTAAGAGCTCACCGCTCCATTGGTGACAATGGAGGCACGGTAAACCCCACCAGGAGCAAGACCAAATAGGGGAACATTCAGTGCAGAAATGTACTGATGAAGTTGGCCCGACCGGGTTCCCGGGTTAGGTCGCTTAAGGTCTCAAGAGATTGGGATCTCAGAGGAATGATCATCACCCCTCAAAGGGTAACCTTAGAGGGGGACAGAATTCGGCTTATTTCTTACCTCGTCCGCTTATTTCCTTCAGGCGATAGCCTTATCAAGTTCATCTACCAGGTCAACATAATACTGACGACCACGGTCACTTAGTTTCTCTTTCTCTACTTTATCGAATTTATCTAAAAGCTCATTTTGGAAATCTTCGGGCAGGATATTATTGGCCATCATATAAAGTATATTATCCTCTTTTTGTATATGTTGTGCCAGGAGGCCTGCATAATTTCTTGCATTATCTATAATTACCTTTTTTGCACCACTGTCACCGGAGGCATACTTCTCAACGCCTTCAGCCAATGCCCTGGCATAACCTCTTCCATCATTATGTTCACCAAGCATTATTGCTATAGGGCCCCCTTCAATAGGGAATCCTTTCTGCTCCATTGCCTTAAAAAGCAGGTCTTCTTCTTTCATATGGTGATAGTTATCTGCAAAATTCCTGATAAAATCTGATGCCTTTTTAAGGAGTTCAGATGGGACGTTATCACCTTTTTCCATCTTCTTGGAAATCTTTTCCAGAACATCCAGCATCTTCTCGATGACCCTGTGGTCCTTCTTTAAAGCCTCTGTAGCGATCATAAAAAAGTCCTCCCTTTAATTGTCATATTTATAAATTCTCTCTTATATTAGAAAAGTATAAATGATTTATCCGGAAATGGTATGATTGAAATCATATCTACAATGGTCCTGATATGCCAAGCCTCCGTACCATTAAAAAATGGAGGGAGAGTAACCCGACTGTTATCCAGGGTAGAATAACTACATGAAAGGCAAAGAATCTTGTGAGGGCCAGTTGACCCACACTATCGCCCCCTTTCAGGAGGTAAGTTATATGTTTCCCAACAAAAGGGAATGCGCCCGGGATCTCTGCGCCTATAGTGGTGGCCCAGAATGAGACCTGATTCCATGGCAGCAGGTATCCTGTAAATCCGAATGTAAGGACAAGCAAGAATAGCATTATTCCAACTACCCAGTTCATATCCCTCGGGTGTTTATAGGCGCCATGAATATATATCCTTAGCATATGTATAAGGACAGTTATTACCATCACATTGGCAGCCCAGTGATGAAAACCCCTGACAAGCCATCCAAAAGGTACGTTATTTGTTATATGGACTACACTGGCATATGCCTGATCAACCGTTGGCCTGTAGTACATAAGAAGGAGGATACCGGTAAATATATTTACAACAAACAGGAGAAATGTAAAGCCACCAAAACAGAACCAGAAATTAATATGTTTTGGTACTGGTTTCTTTAATATCTTCCGGAGGGCTGATCTCAGATCAAGTCTGTCATCAAGTTCACCATAAAGAAAACCTGTGGCGAGGGTAAACCAGTTTATAATCCCGCGTACATTTGCGCCCTTTTCTATCTTTGCCAACAACTTGCCACTCTTTTTCTTCCTGCTGCGCGTAGTCTTCATCAAAAAGCTCCCCTTTTATCTAACCGACAACTACTTTGTCTCCAATTTCCCTTACCTCATAACTTGGCAATGGTCTTGGAGGCGGACCACCCAATACAGCGCCATTAATATCATATATACCGGCATGACATGGACATATGAGCCGCTTTTCTTCAGGATGCCAGCTTACTATGCAACCCAGGTGTGTACATATCAGGGAAAGCCCGTATAGCTTGCTGTTATGCCGTATAATCCCTGCCGGTTTTCCATCTATTAATATCTTTTTCATACCGCCTTCCTGCAATTCAACTATTGGGAAGGAGATCTTCTTTTCTCCGGGTGGACCTGCGGTCTTTTCTGTTGGCCATATATACCGTATGCCTGCATAGCCGGATAAAACGGATGTAGCAGCAACCCATAGGCCAATAAGGCTGTTGATAGTCTTATGGAGTAAATCTCTCCTTGTTATATCCTCCATATAATCCTTTCATCCGAAGATGGCGACTAAAGTCGCCCCTATCCTGGAAAATCCCTTAATCATTTTTAAAATCTTCTGAATTTACTTTGAAAAAGTTCTTATGAAGTTTATAACAGCCCAGCGCTGGTTTGGCGGCATTATATCTTCTCTGGCAAACATCCTGGTGCCATGTACACCTCTTGAAATAGAATAGAATAACATTCCATCGGTCTTCTTTGACATAATATGGTTATCAGTGAAATCCCTCGGCATAGGGTTAAACTTCCCGATTACTGCAGCATCACCTTTACCATCCCCATGAACACCATGACAGATCTCACAATGGCCGGTGTATAGTTTCCGCCCATCCCTTAGAACCGATAAATTAAACGGCAGAGGGTTCTTCATGTTTATATATTCTTTTGGGTAATATCCGGGGGTCGTTGTTGGATCACCTTCTGCAGATATTATTGCAGGATAAGACAACATGACAGCAAACAGAACAACTATAAAAGTCTTTGTAAGATTCATTTTTCCTCCCATGATAATGTTTTTGTGATTAATTGATGCCAAGGTGTTTAGCTACAGTTTGAGATATTTTATCAACTATACTCTCAATCTCTTCTTCCCTGTCTCCTTCAACCATTATGCGTAAGACAGGTTCAGTACCCGAATATCGTATAACAATTCTACCTTTTCCGTCCAGTCTTTTCTCTGATTCATTAATAACATGTGAGACTTCCGGTATCGATTCGAGGGCCTTTTTTTCATTTACCCGGATGCTGACCAGTTTTTGTGGGAATGTCTTCATGCATGATGCAAGTTCTGATAATGACCTGTCTCTCTTTTTCATCAGGGTTAATACCTGTAGTGCGGTTATCAGGCCGTCTCCTGTTGTATTATAATCGAGAAATATCACATGCCCTGATTGTTCTCCTCCGAGGTTACAGTTAGTTCTCATCATCTCCTCTAATACATACCTGTCCCCTACAGGAGTCCTGACTATTTTTATACCTGCCTCTTTCATGGCTATTTCAAGGCCTATATTGCTCATAATTGTAGCGATCAATGTATCCTGATTGAGCCTTCTATTATTCTTCAAATCAATGGCACACATGGCCATGACCTTATCCCCATTCACGATGTTCCCCTCCTCATCTGCAAATATAACCCTGTCAGCATCTCCGTCATGAGCGATTCCTATATCCGCATTGTATTCCTGAACAGCCCTTTGAAGCTTCACAGTGTGAAGAGAGCCGCATCCGAGATTGATATTCACGCCATCAGGGTTATCACCCATTGTTGTAACCTCAGCGCCTAATTCCCTTAATACTGTAGGTGTAATTTTATATGATGCACCATTAGCGCAATCTACTACAACCTTGATACCTTCAAAATCTATCCCTTTTGGGATGGTATTCTTAACAAATTCTATATAACGTCCCTCTGCATCATCTATCCTGAAGGCCTTACCAAGACTGCTGCCGGTTGGTCTCAGATTATCAATATCCCCTGAGAACATAATGTCTTCTATCTCCTTTTCATAATCATCCGGGAGTTTAAGGCCGTCTTCAGAGAAGAATTTTATACCATTATCTTCAAAAAGGTTGTGAGATGCAGATATTACCACACCTGCATCGCCTCTGAGGCTTCTGGTTAGGAATGCGATTGCAGGGGTGGGCATGGGGCCTACCAGCAATACATCTACGCCCATCGAACATATTCCAGCCGTAAGTGCTCCTTCAAACATGTATCCTGAGAGCCGGGTATCCTTGCCAATAATTATCCGGTGGTGCCCTTTTTTATTCTTTTTGTTTTTAAAGAAATGTGCTGCTGCACGCCCCAGTTTAACTGTCATCTCAGCGGTAAGGGGGTCAATATTTGCAACCCCCCTGATACCATCTGTACCAAAAAGTCTTCTCATATCCTTTCAACCTCCACATCTATAATAACAATATCATTTCCCAGTATCCTTAGATTACGCAATGGAATCTTAACCTTTACCTCTTTTGAGAAACTGCTCCTTCTGCCTGAAACGTTAATATTTATATCTTCCATCAGGGGGGCCTTTATTATTTCAGACTCAGGTCCCTCTAATATAATCTTAGCAGGACTGACTGAAACACTTTTTATCCTGTAGCCCGATGCAGGCTTACCGGAGATGTTTGCCTTAACATCTACTTCCTTCCTCATTAATCTTACTATATCAATCTTTATCTTTCGGGGGTTCATGCTAACTACATCTACCTTCCCCGGGACATTAAGGTTATCATGATCCAGGGTGTAGTATCTTGCCCCTTCTCTCGCACCAGAGAGATTAAGGCTTACATTTAACTCATCAGGGTCTAAATCCCGTATAATACTCTGTCTCCCTTTTAATCTTACATTTATATGATCTTCAACCTTACCTGTTACAATCATATCATCCGGGATATTTTTTAACTGAAGGGGCAGCGCATAATTCATTTCAAGGGTATCCCTTGACACAACAGGGGTTATATAGAACCACAGGATTATAGCAAAAAAGAGGGAGATTAGCTTTAAAAAAAGATTGTTTAGCAACAGGTTTCTGAAATTTACCATCTTTCCTATTTTCCTGGCCTATTTTCCGGGCCTATTTTCCGGGCTCCTCACCTGCTATTATCTTTCTTATACTCTTCTTCATCCTGTTGGGGAAGAATGAATCGAGTTTTTCAATCCAGGTATTTCTTTCTTTCTTACCCCTCTCAAATATTCTAGTAAGTAAACGTCTCAGGGCAGCAGTATCCAGCTCTCTCATCATGTTACCACCTATACTTACGGATATTGTACCGGTCTCTTCTGAAACCACGATGGCAACTGCATCAGTTTCCTCTGTAACACCTATTGCAGCCCTGTGCCTTGTACCAAGGGATTTATTTATATCCTGGCTGAGCGTCAGCGGAAGAAAACATCCGGCTGCTATTATCCTGTCCCCTTTGATAATGATAGCCCCGTCATGAATAGGTGAGTATGGGAGAAAGATACTTGTCATTAACTCCTTGGTTATTTTTGAATCCAGTGGTATACCCATCTCGACAAGTTCTTTAAGCTCTGTATTGCGCTCAATCACAATAATTGCCCCGATCTTCTTATTGGCCATTGATACACAGGCCCTGATTATCTCTTCTATATTCTTTGATTCCTCTATAGTACTAAGGCGCTGCGTGAGGGGGTTCTGTCCCATCTGTGCAAGGGCCCTTCTTATCTCAGGCTGAAATAGTATGATTAGCGCAAGTACTATATATGACCAGAAACTCTGGATCAACCATTCAACTGTATATAGCCCGGTCCATTTGGATACCGCAAAGGCAATGATCAGTATAACAAGGCCCATCAACATCTGAAAGGCCTTTGTGCCTTTTATCAATAATAACAGGCGATAGAATACGAATGATATAATAGCAATATCAATAATGTCCTGCCACCGTATTTCCCTGATTAGATCATTCAGGAAATCTATCATTTCTCTTTCTATTCTCCCCTTATAGAATCAGCCATTTTTGCAAGCTGTTTCATTTCCCTTACATCATGAACACGTATAATATTGACCCCTTTCATAATGGCAATTGCCGCTACAGCAGCCGTGCCATGAAACCTCTCTTTTACAGGGAGATTTAATATCTCTCCGATAAAAGACTTCCTTGACGGACCGATCAGCACAGGACAACTTAACTCTTTAAATACTTCAAGGTGCCTGATTAGCAGAATATTATCATTCAGTCTTTTGCCAAAACCAATACCCGGGTCAATGATGATCTTTTCTTTAAATATGCCATTTCTCACTGCATAATCAATCCGCTCTCTAAGAAATTCATAAACCTCTTTTACAACATCCTTATATACAGGATTTACCTGCATATTGCTCGGCCGACCCAGCATATGCATCAACACCACAGGGGTTTTATACTTTTTAACTATATTAACCATTTCAGGATCAAATCTCAAGGCACTAATATCATTTACAATCGAGGCTCCTGCCTCAATAGCAAGCCTGGCTACTTCTGCCTTGTAAGTGTCAATTGAAACAGGTACATTTACCCGGGCCGATAGGGACTGTATTACGGGAATAACTCTCCTGATCTCCTCTTCAACCGGGAGAGGGACTGCCCCGGGTCGTGTTGATTCGCCGCCTATATCGAGGATATCAGCGCCTTCCGCCTCTAATCTGAGGCCATGTTCAAATGCCTTTTCAGGATCAAAAAAGAGGCCCCCGTCAGAGAACGAATCAGGGGTAATATTTATTACCCCCATAAGATAGGTCTTATCTTTAAAGGTTAAATCGATTTTTGATGACTGATTTTTAATTTGGGACTGCAGATGTTGCCCTGATAATTTCATCTATCTCCGGGGCATCCAGGACTTCTTGTTCTAATAGAGCCTCTGCAATGGCTTTAAGTGTGTTAATGTTGTCCTTTAGAAGTTTTTTAGTCCGGTCATAATTTTCCATCACAAGCCTTTTTACCTCTTCGTCAATCTGAATCGCGGTGTGTTCACTATAATCCCTGTGCTGGGCAATTTCTCTGCCAAGGAATATCTCTTCCTGTTTCTTACCAAAAGTTAAAGGACCGAGCCTTTCACTCATTCCCCATTCACATACCATCTTCCTTGCAAGATCTGTGGCCCTTTCCAGGTCATTACCAGCCCCTGTAGTCATATGATTCAGCATTAACTCTTCTGCAATACGGCCGCCTAATAATACGGCTATATTTGCGTAGAGATATTCTTTAGAATAGGTATACTTATCATCAACCGGTAATTGCTGCGTAATACCGAGTGCCCTGCCGCGCGGAATTATTGTAACCTTATGTATAGGATCAGTACCCGGGAGAAGCTTTGCAACAAGCGTGTGACCCGCCTCATGAAAGGCAGTATTTCTCTTTTCCTTCTCACTAATAAGGAGACTCCTTCTCTCAACACCCATCAACACCTTATCTTTAGCTGCCTCAAAATCCACCATCTCTACCATCTTCTTGTTTATCCTTGCTGCAAAGAGGGCTGCCTCATTTACAAGGTTAGCAAGTTCAGCGCCTGAGAACCCTGGTGTCCCACGCGCTATGGTTTCCAGGTTCACGTCATTTGCAAGCGGGATCTTCTTGGTATGAACCTTGAGAATTCCTATTCTTCCCCTTACATCCGGTCTTCCGACTACTATCTGCCTGTCAAACCTGCCAGGCCGGAGCAGTGCCGGATCAAGGACATCAGGTCTGTTAGTAGCAGCAATAAGTATAACACCCTCATTTGTTTCAAAGCCATCCATCTCTACAAGGAGCTGGTTCAGGGTCTGCTCACGCTCATCATGACCGCCGCCAAGGCCTGCACCGCGCAATCGCCCGACTGCATCAATCTCATCAATGAAAATTATACACGGCGCCTGTTTCTTACCCTGATCAAACAGGTCCCTTACACGCGATGCCCCGACACCTACAAACATTTCAACAAAATCAGAACCGCTTATACTGAAAAACGGGACATTAGCCTCACCTGCTATTGCCTTGGCAAGGAGGGTCTTACCTGTACCAGGAGGGCCCACAATCAGTACACCCTTTGGTATCCTGCCGCCGAGCTTCTGGAATTTAGGCGGGTCTTTAAGAAATTCTATAATCTCCTGTACCTCTTCCTTGGCCTCATCAATACCGGCAACATCTGCAAAGGTTACCTTTTTGCGGTCCTCTGTAAGTAGTCTTGCCCTGCTCTTACCAAATGAGAGGGCACGATTCCCGCCTATCTGGGTCTGCCGCATAAAGAATATCCAGACACCAACCAGTAAGATAATCGGACCCCATGAGAAAAGGAATGCCAGGTACCATGGTGTCTCATCAGGAGGTTTGACAGTTATTTTTATACTCTTTTCCCTGAGGTGAGTAACAAGGTCCGGGTAATCCATTGTATATGTACTGAACTGTGCCCCATCCCTCATGGAACCGCTGATCTGGTTCTGCTTGATAACAACCTCGGACACCTCGCCTCTTTCAACCCTGTCCAGGAAATCACTGAATACTATATCCTTTAAAGAAGGAGAAGTCTGTTGTGAAAGATAATAGAGGAGGATCATCACACCCCCTATAATTACCCACAATCCTAAATTTTTATAAAAGGAATTCATGGATTATATTATCGCCTTTGTTGGAGGATAAATTAACTAATGATTAATATAACATAAATCTTTGA
>MHER01000102.1:18616-21038 GCA_001805205.1 Nitrospirae bacterium RIFCSPLOW2_12_42_9
TCTTTGAAAAATTACAACATCAACCCGCTCTACCTTTCCACTCTTTCTCCTCCCGCAGGTATACAGTCCTGTGTGGAAATGGAATCTCGATACCTTCTTCATTAAATTTTGCAAGGATCCTTTTTCTTAATTCATGCTGGACAGGGTACTGATCTGTAAATTCACTGACCTGGCAGGTGAGGGTAAAATCAAGAGAGCTTTCTCCAAACCCGGGTATGAATCTAACATTTGGAGGGGGGTCAGCTAATAATCCAGGGACTTCACCAACTGCTTTCCGTGCTTCTTCAACAAGGATTCTTTCGATCTTTTCAGGTTCAGAAGAATAACTGACACCTATATGGATAGATATAGCCATCTTCTTTTCAGGGAGGTAGTAATTTGTAACAATACTCTGGGATAGTTTACTGTTTGGAATAATGACCATATTATTGGGTAACATCCGTATCCTTGTTGTTCGCCATGTTATATCTTCCACATATCCTTCCTGCCCTGTTTCAAGCCTGATAAAATCACCGATCCGTATCGACTTTTCAACAAGAATATGAATACCTGCAAAGAGGTTTGACAAGGTATCCTGAAGTGCGAGTGCAACTGCAAGTCCACCAACACCGAGGGCTGTGATGAAAGGAGTGATGGATATCCCGATTACAGTAAGGGCGATTAAGAGGCCCAGTATGAGGATGATACCCTTTAATATCCCGTTTGCAAGTCCTGTTGTAGGTATAGGCAGGTTTGATTTCCTTACATAGTTTGCAAATATCTTTCCTGAAAGATTAGCAGCAGCTATTGATATTGAGAGTATCAGTATTACATAAATGCTTTTACTCAGATAAGACGCATACTTGTCCGGGATATCAGATATTGTTATCCCTATATGAAGGCCGACAGCAATGATCCAGTATAAAGATGGAGCTTTAATGGATTTAATTATGATGTCATCGATTTCTGTCTCTGTTCGTTGTGCCCATCTCTGAAGGATTGTGAAGGTAAGTGTTCTGATTATATACAGGACTACCATAGAGATTATGGCTGCTATCCAAGGTATTAGAACACCCTTTAGATCAATCCACATTAATCATCTCCTCAAACCTTTGAAGCTCCCTGCAGCAAGCTGCAGGGATTGCGCTCGCTATGCATTTTCATCGTTCTATCTGTTGTCCTCCCTTCCTGGCCCGCAATTTGGCATTGATCCACTCCTTATGTTCAAGACGGAGAAGGGGTTTGAGTTTGCGTGCTATATAGTCTTCAAACATATCCAGTGTTCCGTCAGCGAGGATAACCATCCATATATGTTCCATTAAGAGCATTTTCTGCTCTGTGTTATAATTCTGATTAATCAGATTTGTAAACTGCCAGAGATCTATAGCCTCTTTACTTTCCCTGCGGGTCAATTCCATTAGCTGGGCTATATCAGATTGATCCATATTATAAAGATTCCGGAGGGCAGCATGTATATGGTCTAATTCCTCTTTTGATAATTCATTATCGGCCATTGCCGCTTCCAGGAGCACAGCACAGGTAGCAACCTGTAATGCCTTTTTTGGGGAAGGCGAGGTATGGGAGTCCTTCAACTCCATCTTTTCTATAAAAAATGATTTCAAACTATTCACCATTGAAATCCTTCAATTATATTATTTCATCATATTCAGCCAGGTATAATTAAAGATACCACAAATAAATAGTTTTTGAACAGAAGAAAATTATAGAAATATCCCTACGACAGAGAGAACCGGATGGGATAATTGATGATATACTTGCTACCCATTAATTTATTAGTTAAGATAAAAGGCCTGATGAAAAAAATATTTTCTGTTAATGATGCGCTCAGATGGGCAGGCAGACATTTATCTATAAATAATATCCCTGATCCTGCCATGGATGCAGAATATCTACTTGCCCATGTTATTGGATGTCAAAGAAAGGACTTACTAATCCATCCGGAGAAGATTATTTCAGAATCTGAAATGAACCGGGTGCGTGAATTTGTCGAGAGAAGGAGAAAGAGAGAACCAGTGCAGTACATCACCGGTGAGGTGGAATTCAGAGGTCTGATCTTCAGGGTCAATAAAGATGTCCTCATCCCAAGACCTGAGACAGAGCTACTTGTAGAAGAGGTTATAAACAGTGTAAAAGAGAAAAGTGAGAGTAAAGGTGGAAGAGATGTCACAATCCTTGATCTATGTACAGGGAGCGGATGTATAGCCATTTCCATTGCAAAGGAGCTTCCATACATCCGGGTATATGCTGTTGATGTATCCGAAAAGGCACTTGATAAAGCCATAGAGAATGCTGAAAGGTTCGGGGTTGGTGACAGGGTAATATTTTCGCAAGGTGATCTCTATGAGGCCATTGAACACATGGGTCTTGATGGAGAGATAGATATTATAGTCTCTAACCCCCCTTATGTTTCAGAAAAGGATAT
>MHER01000103.1 GCA_001805205.1 Nitrospirae bacterium RIFCSPLOW2_12_42_9
TAGCTTTTAACCCATAATAACCCGAGGCAACACTATGAATATTATAGCCCTCTATCTTCAAGGCATCACTGAGAGAAATCCTCATCAGTGGTTCATCATCAATTATCAGTATATTAGGTATTTTATACATACTGTTTCATCGGCAATCTTATAATAAACGTTGTCCCCTTTCCCTCCTGAGTCTTTACATCTATCCTCCCTGCATGTTTCTCTACTATTCCAAGGCTTACTGCCAGACCAAGCCCGGTACCCTTCCCCACATCCTTGGTTGTAAAGAACGGGTCGAATATCTTCGGTAGTATATGCGGCGGAATACCGGTACCATTATCAGTAATATCAATACAACACCAGTCATCCTCATGAAAGGTTTTAACTGATATCTTCCCTTTATCCTTTATTGCCTGGATTGAATTCAGCATGATATTCATTACAACCTGCCCCATCTTGTGATGGTCAATCATCAACTTTGGAAGCCCCCGGTCAAGTTCCTTTTCGAGTGTTATGCCATAATTTGCAATTGCATAATTTATCAGAAACAGCACTTCCTCAACGAGATTATTTATATCTACAACTGTAAGCTCCGGCTCGTGCTGCTGTGAAAAATCGAGGAGCTGGTCCACAGTCCTCTGCACCCTGTGGATGCCATCCTCCATGGATTTCAGGTACTCTTCCTCCCTCTCCTTGGATATTTTATGTTGCCTGAGATTATACAGACAATTCAATATGCCGCCTATAGGGTTATTTACTTCATGGGCTATACCTGCCGCAAGCTGCCCTACGGCTGACATCTTTTCTGCCTGTACCACCTGCTGTTCAAGCCTCTTCCGCTCTGTTATATCATTTGCAATACCAAGCACTCCTGTAAGCTTCCCTTCACCCCCCCTTAGAGGCGATATGCTCAAAACAGCATATTTTATTTCTCCGAACTTATCAATAACCTCCACCTCATAAGTATGCCTGATACCTTCTGTCAGGACACTTCTGAATCGCTCTCCCTGATGCCTCTTTGAAAGGATTGTTAAAAATGGTTTCCCTATCAGCTCACCCTTTTTATAACCCCAGTCCTCTACCTTCTTATTAACATATGTAATTATGCCTTCGGGGTTAAGCGTATAAATAACATCATTGGCTGCCTCGAGGAGGTCTTCAAGATAGTCCTTTGTCTCCTTTAACTCAATAGTCCTTTCATCAACCTTCTGTTCGAGGATTTCGTGATATTCCTTTAAATGCCTTTCCAGCCTCTTCCTGTCTGTAATATCACGGACAAAGGCCCTCGTCTTTACAAACTGTTTGGTTATTGGATGGTAGAGGGCCGTAGCAGAAATCTCTACATCGATCTCTCCCCCGTCTTTTGTAATAAACTGTATCTCCACTCTGCTCCTGCCATCCTTAATGACCCTCTCCACATGTTTTTTCACCCTCTCTTTATTCCTCTCCGGCACAATATCCTCCAGTCTCTTATTCCGCATCTCTTCAATAGAGTACCCGAGGATATCCAGCTCTGTCTTATTAACATTCATGAAATATCTGTCGGCATTGACAGAATGTATCATCTCAGGAGAGTTTTCAACCAGATCCTTGTACCTCTCCTCTGATGTCTCAAGCTCTTCATTTCTCTCTTCAAGTTTTGTATATGTCTTTTTCAATTCCTCTGCCATCTTGTTGAATTCATCAGCCAGCTTTTCTATCTCGTCGTTTGTTTTTATATTCAGTCGATAATCAAGCTGACCCTGACCGAAATATTCAACACCTTTGTAAAGCTCGTTTATCGGTTTTACTATCTTTCTCGCGGCATATACACCGGTAAGGGAGAGGAATATGATCATAACAGAGCCAAATATGGAAACACGGATAAGCAGGGAGTATATAGGGGCATACATCTCTGATGGGGTCTGCCTGATAAAGACATACCATTTATTTCCGTCAAACCAATCACTCTCTGAATATAATGTAGCCTTGACCGGCGCAAAACCAATTATAGAGTCTTTACCACCATGTGCATCATCACCCGCCACTCCCCATCCTGGTTTATATTTTGATATAATATTAACAAGTTCAACACTTATATGATGACTTCGAAGTGGATAGATTGGACACATTATTATTGACCCTGTGGAATCAACAAGGTTTGCATGACCTGTCTTACCTATCCTCACACTGTTTATGACCTCGAGGAGATTATCCACAGTATACTTTACAACAACAACACCAATGGCCTTCTCATTTTCTATGACCGGTGCAGCTATATTCATCAAATACCTGCCGGTCTCCTCATCAAGCTTCAGATCGCCAACATACACTTTCCCTTTTTCGTTATTATAGGCAACATTAAACCATTTCTCATTCTTATAGTTACTCACTTTCCTCTCATGAATACCGGCAATATATCTCCCGCCTGAATCTACCACCATCAGGCTGTACACCTCTTTTTCATCAAAATATTTAAACTCTCTTATGTATTTATTAAGCTCATCTTTATTGTAACCCTTGTATTTCAGGGCCTCTTTGACTGCAGGGGTAATTGCAATCCTCCGGACACCAATAACCTCCCCTTTTATCATCAGGTCAACCTTATGGGCAACCTCTGCAGCCTCTTCCTGGAAGGAATCACCTATTGAGTTTCTAAGTGCCTTTGTTACATCAAGGTAAGTTAAATAAAGTCCGGCAACAAGGGGGAAGATGCTTATGATAAGCATCGACTTAATGATCCTTTTCTGAATCCCCTTGTTTATGCCTCTAAGATCCATAATATTTCAGGAATAACCTCGAATTCTTTCAATAAGAAAATAATGTTTAATTATATATTTTATCTGTGAGTCCTGCAACATCAATCCATCCCTATTATTATGCGTAAAATCATACTTTTAAGCTATTTACTATACCTGTATGGCATGTTAAATTTCAAATTATAATGTATGTATATAGTTTATTTGAACATAACAGATACAAAATGGGGGGGGATGAAGATGGAAACTAATAAACAGATATCAGGCATTATAAGTTTGGAAGGTTCTGAAGATGCAGGACTTTCATACCGGGGAGAAGTGCTTTACTATTTTGTATTCTTTGCTGCTATGGCTGTTATCCCTGCTGTAGTTCTCCTTTTTTAAAACAGGGGTGCTTCCCGATTGAAGATTAAAGAACCATTAAAATCGTTTTCAGGACATCCGTATCCCTAAAAAGTGTTACTACAAACGAATAATATCCTCTGAAAGCGTTACGGTTCTGTAACGCCTTATATCCCTTGATAAATAAAGGTAAATTTTGCACGTTGCATTTAAATTATCTTCGTGGTGTTACATTTATGTTACATTACATTCATATAACAGAAAGTGGTATGATTTAGATTTATCTTTGAATATCAATACGTTATACAAATAATATTTCATGGCATTTCCCTTGCATACTTGCTTTAGATGACTAAAGTAAAGAAAGTAAATTAAATTTATTCGATGTAAGAATGTTTTTGAAAGGGGGGATGAGATAAAAGATGAAGATAATGGTCTGTCATGATGGTTCTAAAAATGCTCAGGAGGCCCTTGATAAAACAATTGAAATGTTTAAACCATTGAAGCCTGAAATTATATTGATCACCGTTGTTGAGGTGCCTCTCGATGCAAGCATAGATAGCGAAGAAATCTTTCAAAAATGGCGTGAGGATCGCCATGTCTTTCTTATGAAAAAGGCCAAAGAGGTTACGGATAGTGGCCTTGAGGTTGATGCAATCCTCGCGGTAGGAGATCCGAGACGGATGATACCAGAGGCAGCAGATAATAAGAAGCCAGATATCCTGGCAGTTGGAAAGCGCGGCGGAGGGGGAGTAACCAAGATGGTCCTCGGCAGTGTCAGTGCATTCCTTGTGCGCCATGCCCATTGCCCGGTACTTGTTTTTCATGAAGGAGGTTAAATAATTATGCGAGTAGCAGAACTCTTTAAAGTCAAGAATCCGGAAATCAGGGCCCTGCACCTGACATGGATTGCATTCTTCATCAGTTTTTATGTATGGTTCAACATGGCGCCTCTCGCAACTACGATGATCAAAGAGACCGGCTGGTTGACCATGAAGGATATCAAGATATTTGCCATATGTAATGTGGCGCTCACCATAGTCGCCCGTATTTTTATCGGGATGCTCCAGGATAAGATTGGCCCGAGAAAATGTTTTTCAGGATTGATGATATTAATGGCCATACCATGCCTTACCTTTGCCTTCGGGAATAGCGCTGCCCAGTTGCTCGTTTCACGTCTGGTACTGAGCTCTATCGGTGCGAGTTTCAGTATAGGTATCCATATGACAGCCCTCTGGTTTAAGCCAAAAGATATCGGTTTTGCTGAAGGGTTTTATGCGGGTTGGGGAAACTTTGGCGCTGCTGGGGCTGCTATGACCATCCCATCGGTTGCCCTCGGTATCTTTGGCGGAACAAATGGATGGCGTTATGCTATAGCCATGAATGCCATAGTCATGTTCCTTTATGGTATCTTCTACTTCTTTGCCATGACGGATGGTCCGGCTGGAAGACCCCAGCATAAGCCCAGGAAGGTGGCTGCAATGGAGGTAAGCACATGGTCTGATATGGTTAAACTTATAATAACGATCATCCCTCTTTTCGGGATCCTCTCTATACTGGTCTGGAAGATTCAAAAGGCCGGTTATATGGGCCCTGGAGGGGCGATAATAGCCTATGCGGTAATTGGTCTTGTAACCTTGTATCAGATTATCCAGGTGCTGATAGTCAACATCCCTACCCTGAAGAAAGGGGTGCCTGAGGACGATAAATACCACTTCAATAGCGTTGTCTCCCTGAATACCACATATTTTGCAAACTTCGGTTCAGAACTTGCGGTAGTCTCTATGATACCTGCATTTTTTGAGATGACATGGAGTCTAACACCTGAGAGGGCAGGTCTGATAGCAGCATCTTATTCATTTGTAAACCTCATTGCGAGACCCCTGGGAGGATATCTATCTGATAAATTCACCAGCAGGAAAAAGATCATGATCTTTTATATGCTGGGAATAGCAATAGGGTATTTCCTGATGGGACTTATGACCTCTGCATGGCCGCTTATTCTTGCGACTATTATTGTTATCGGCGCTTCTTTCTTTGTTCAGGGGGCCGAGGGCGCTACCTTCGGTATTGCCCCTATGATTAAGAGGAGATTAACAGGCCAGATATCCGGGATGGCAGGTGCCTATGGTAATGTAGGGGCCGTCTTTTTCACCTTCATGTATACCTTTGTCAGTCCCAACATGTTCTTTATGATCATGGCCGCTTGTTCCTTTGGAAGCGCTATAGTCTGTCTGTTTATGTTAAAAGAGCCTGAAGGGGCCTTTTCTGAAGAGTATCACATGTCCTCTGTTGACCTGCAGATTGAGAAAGAGATGGCAGGTTCCAGAAAATAAATATAATTAATCTGGGGACACCATACTTATTTCTTAATTGAAATAAGTATGGTGTCCCCAGATTACAGATTATAACAGTCCCTTATCCGCAAAGCTCAGATACTCACCTTCACCAATAATGATATGGTCAAGGACCTTTATACCAAGGAGATCCCCTGCTGCTACAAGCCTTTTTGTAATCTCTACATCTTCAGGGCTTGGGGAAGGGTCTCCGCTCGGATGATTATGCAAAAATATCACTGATGCTGCTGAATTTTTTATGGCCTGTATGTATACCTCCCTCGGATGGACAATACTTGATGTAAGGCAACCCATTGAGACAACACAGTCCGTAAATATCCGGTTCTTCCCATCCAGCATCAGGAGCCTGAAGACCTCTTTTCTTAAGCCCTGGAAATGCTGGGTATAATGACTATATACATCATATACATCCCTGCTTGACAGGACACGCTTTTTTTTATTCAGGGGATTTGAAGCAGCCCTTTTACCAAGCTCTAATGCCGCCTTTATCTGTGCTGCCTTGGCCGGGCCCACACCTTTTATAGAACATAGCTCGTGTACTGAAGCGCCTGCCACTGCCCTGAGATCCTTGTAATGGTTCAATATCTCCATAGCAAGATCCAATGCACTTTTACCCCCGCTTCCGGTTCTGAGCACAATTGCAAGGAGCTGTGCATGAGAAAGGGACTCAGCCCCTCCCTTCAGAAGTCTTTCCCTCGGCCTTTCATCTTCAGGCCAGTGATTGATACCTGTCTTTATCATGTGTCTGAGTATCCTATTCTGAGTATCCATTATTGTATTTTAAATCCATATTCTATATACTTTCACTGCAATGATCCGGCTAAACAGGATATATAAAGAACTCACAATTACCCTGGATGGGCTTAAGAAAGGGATCCTTGAGATAGCAATCACAACAAGCGAGAGCACCCAAGTTGCAAAACTCCTGTTCCGGATATATGAACTAGAGAAAAGATTAGAGAGATTATACATAGATACCGGCAAATTGGTTTATGAACTGCGTCACCTCCCTGTTAATGAACTTATTGAAAATAATGACATCATAGATTACCTCGATAAAATAAAAATCCTGCAACAGGATATCACCAAAGTAGAAAAAGAGATCAACCTCCTTAGAGAAGAGACTATAAAATCAAAGCTGGATGAGTTAAAACAGTATATGAGGCGGGGAGGTTTTACAATTGATGATCTTGTTCCATCAAAAAATTCTGAAGTAATTGGTAAAAAGATAAGAGAACTAAGGCTTCCTCCAGGCTTAATTATCATCTCTTTAATCCGCCATGATCTCCTGATAATACCCCATGAGGACATGCAGATAGATGAAGGTGACAGAATTTTCATATTAGGTTTAAGGGACAGGATTAAAGAAGCGGCATCGTTATTCATAACCGCTGAGCAATTCACCTGAAATGCTGCCATTCACTATGCCGGATAAATGCACCTTAACTATTTCATTCGAAAATAACCTTTTGTCACCCTCCCCCTTCTCACCCTCCTTTGTGAACC
>MHER01000104.1 GCA_001805205.1 Nitrospirae bacterium RIFCSPLOW2_12_42_9
TAATAAATTTCGTCCCCATCCCTGCAATACTCTCTACATCTATAGTCCCGCCATGGTCCTTTATTATTGAATATGCTATAGACAATCCTAGTCCGGTCCCCTTTCCAACCTCTTTTGTTGTAAAGAAATGGTCAAATATCTTATCATAAACATCTTCAGAGATACCAGAACCTGTATCGCTGAAGAGTACTCTAACATTTTTAATACTATCATTATTCTTACCTTTATTGTATATTAACTGACTTTTTACAGTGAGGGTTCCACCACCCTTTTCTTCCATTGCGTCTTTTGCATTTGTAATGAGATTCAGGAAAACCTGCTCGAGTCTGTTGTGGTCGCCCCATATCTTCGGGATGTTATTATCAAGTTCATATATAATCTCAATATTATGGTGTTTCAACTGCTGGGTTATGAGTGTAAAGGAGTCATTTATAACAGCATTTAAATCAACCTGTTCAAATGTTCCGCTCGACTGCCTTGCAAAGGCACGCAGGTGGTTTATAATCTTCATCATCCGTGTTGTCTGGCTCTCAATGAGCTTTATATCCTTTTTAATCCATTCAGGGATTGAGTCACCATCCAGTAGTTCCTGAGAATATCCCCGGATTACCATGAGCGGCTGATTGAGTTCATGTGCAACACCTGCCGCAAGCTCTCCCACTGCTGCTAATTTTGCAGATTGAGTCAACTGTGTATTTGTTGATTTAAGATCCTGATATGTCTTTTGCAGGTATTCTGCCATTTTATTAAATGATCTTGCAAGTTCACCGAGCTCATCAGTCATTTTTGTCTTAATCCTGTGGGTAAAATCTCCTCTTGAGATGATCTGTGTACCTGTGACCACCTCCTTAACAGGATCAGATATCCTTTTTGCCATAATAAATGCAATTATGATTATAAAAATGAAGGTTAGAATAAATATTGGAAAGAACTGACCCAGTGGAATAATATCTGTTATACCCTGGGGCAGATGGGTAATAACCATTACACTCCACAGACTGGATGGCACAGGCTGAAAGGATACCATATAATTACGCCCCATGGTTGTAGTAAATCTTCTTACCCCCTCCTTACACTCCAGGACATCCTTCATTATGCCCCTGAAGAATGGGGATTGGTCAAGGTCTGAGACATTTGGAAGGTCCTTTGATTCCCCTATGGGGATTATTGTCTGAGCGAGGATCTTACCACCGCGTTCAAGGAGAAACGCATGATTTTCAGAAGACATATTACCTTTCAATCTGTTGCCAAAATATTCAAGATTGAGGTCAAAGTATATGAGCCCTGCTATATTTCCTTCAATATGCACCGGTGCCACGAAAGGTATCACCCATAGTTGTGTCTCAGGCCTTATATAAGGCTCACCCTGATAGATACCGCCCGGCGGCTGGGACAGGCCAGGGACAAAGAAGGGCGTGTCTCTTATCATGGTTGTCAGGTTTACCTCCGGAGAGATCTTTTTTAATACCATCTTTGTAATCTCATTACCTGATACATCAATAAAGGCAGAGACGCTGGTAGCCTCGGGAAAGAGGAGCTGTAATTGGCGCAGGGCCTTCACCTGTTCGTTTTTCCAGTCGCTCTGTCGTTTGGGCTCTGTAAAATAGCGGGAGAAAGCCGGATTTTCCGAGGTCAGCAGGAGGTTTGTCTGTGCCTTAAGGAATATAGTTTCTATTGCAAAGGTAACATGGGATAACTCCTGTAAAGAGATATGTTCTGTTTCCTCTATCATCTTCTGTTTGTATATGGTAATATACACAACAGTCCCGACAATTAATGGAAGCAGACCTGTTGCGAGGAGCAGGACAATAAACTTGGATCTGATATGTAAGAACATAAATTGTGCGTTATCTAAAATTCTGTTTATTGATTGTATATATTAAGTCAGGAATATGTAGTTTTCAATCAGATTAAGTGAAGATTTTACATATTAACATATATAAAGCATTTCTGTAAACATAAATAGAGATGGAAACCATACTATACATTGCCGTATCTTTACTCCTTATCTGGGGGATATGGTTGATCGTAAGAAGCTGGATAACTTAGTTGTCACTGAAAAATGCGGGGCACCCGTTGCGCCGGAGGCAATTGCAACGGGTCGTGCGGCGTCAGGACTGCAGATTTGAACCTCAACGTACAAGGTAGTACGCCTCGGCTCAAATCTTTGTCCTTCCTTCGGGTACCCGCTTGCGGGTGTGGGTATTTTTGAGTGACAACTTGATAGACATAAGTAGTATTAATCCAGTTGACATGATACAAGTGTAGGCAAATACATCTCCATATAATGTATAGAATGTCTTTACCGTAGAGGGTGAGATTTTGTTTACAAGATAGCCCTCGGTAAAGACAGGTGTCTGCGCTAATATCTCACCTTTTGGACTAATAAATCCGGAGATGCCTGTATTTGCCGCCCTTGCAAAGTATACCCTGTTCTCTACTGCCCTGAATACTGTCATTGTAAAATGCTGATATGGCGCAGAGGTATTTCCAAACCAGGCATCGTTTGTTATTGTGGTCATAAACTCTGCTCCGTTCTTTACAAATTTTCTGACGAGATCAGGGAATATGACTTCAAAACATATAACAACCCCAAATTTGATCTGCGGGGTCTTTAGAACAGTGTACTCTTTTCCAGGCATAAAATCCCCGATAGCAACTACCATCTTTTCTATAAAGAATAGTATCTTTGACAGAGGTACATACTCACCAAAGGGTACGAGGTGTATCTTGTCATATCTTGACGGTTCTTCTCCGGAAGGGGATATCAGGTATGCACTGTTGAAAAGTCTTAAGTCAGAGTTGCCTGAAAGGGTATATGATGGACTGCCAAAAAGGATATAGGTATTGTTCTTATTTGAAAGATCAAGGAGCTCTTTTTGATACACTGTACGTTCCTGGAAAAAGAATGGCGCTGCTGTCTCAGGCCAGATTATAAGGTTTGCCCCATGAACATTCGCCTCATCCGTCAGGCGCTTATAAATATCAATGGTCTTTCTCTGAAATTCCCGGTTCCACTTAAGGTGTTGGGGTATATTACCCTGTAATACAGCCACATTAATCGGATCTCTGCCACGACTGAAATCTGTATGTAGTTTATTGTAGCCATAAATAAGCGACAGGAAGAATAAGAGAAAAGTAAAAAATATGGAGATGAAGGATGATTTAAAGGGGATACTGGATTTATTCTTAAGAATTGAATATATTTCGGCAAATGCAGCATTTACACCAACAATGAGGAACGATATGCCGAGGACACTTGTTATATCAGCAAGCTGGATTATATGGAGAAACTTATACTGTGAGTATCCGAGGGAGGCCCATGGGAAACCGGTTATCATATATGTCCTTATATATTCCAGGGTTACCCAGAGTACAGGGGCAAAAAAAGGAAGGGGTAGTCGCAATTTCTTTGTGACATAAGCAGTTAAAAAACCAAATATCCCGAAATAAAGCCCTAAATATATAGAGAGGAGGAGAAGGATAAGGGCGCTTATCCATGCAGGTACGTCACCATAATTATTAATAGTCATTATGAGCCAATAGATTGTAAAAAGAAAAAATAGTATCCCTGAGACCCAGCACCATAAGAATGCATTCTTTAAGCTGTTTCTTCCTGCCAATAGAATTAGTGGAATAAGCCCTATCCATGCAAGGAGCTCAATATCATATTTAGGAAAGGACAGGGTAAGGAGCACGGCAGACAGGATGGCGAGTATTAAATTCCTGTAAAAGGACTTCACAATCCTTGCATTTTACCATTAAATGGAGTAAGCTACAAAATTTAAAATGCGAAAGAGGCTTACAGATATATTAAATCAGTCTGTTGAAAGGGCAATAAATTCCGGGGCTCTTAAAACAAAGAATATCCCCCTGCTAATCCTTGAGATACCGAGGGATGAAACAAAAGGTGATTTTGCCACCACAGTAGCAATGACCCTTGCCCCTATGGAGAAGGCCCCTCCCCGTTCTATAGCAGAGGTTATTGTTAATAATATAGAAGATAAAGAGAATTTAATCGACAGGATAGAGATAGCCGGTC
Source organism: Nitrospirae bacterium RIFCSPLOW2_12_42_9 (assembly GCA_001805205.1). Lineage (GTDB taxonomy): Bacteria > Nitrospirota > 9FT-COMBO-42-15 > HDB-SIOI813 > HDB-SIOI813 > HDB-SIOI813. The sequence continues at coordinate 4,043 of MHER01000104.1, forward strand.
CTGGTTATATAAACTTTTTTTTAAAAAAGGATTATTGGGTTAATACTCTTAAGAATGCTGTATCAATGGGTGATGCATACGGAAATGTAGACATAGGAGGCGGAAAGTCAGTGCAGGTGGAATTTTTAAGCGCCAATCCAACAGGACCGCTCCATATAGGGCATGGAAGGGTTGCTGCCTTTGGAGATACACTTGCAAACCTGTTAATGACAGCAGGATATAATGTGCAGAAGGAGTATTACATAAATGACGTTGGCAATCAGATGGAGACCCTCGGCCGTTCCACATACATCAGGTATAAGCAGTTATTTAAGCCGGACACACCTTTCATAGAGGATGGTTATAAAGGTGATTACATAAAGGATATTGCACAAGAGATTGCTGAAGATGCCAAAGACAGGTATATGCATCTTCCTGAAGAAGATGCAGTCACCTTCTTTGTTGAATATTCTAAAAATAACATACTTGGAGGGATCAAAAAGGATTTAGAGGACTTTGGTGTACTTTATGACAACTGGTTTTCTGAGAAGAGTCTTCATGACAATGGAGAGGTAGATGGTGTACTGAAAACACTTAAAGAAAAGGATTATTTATATGAAAGTGATGGTGCGCAATGGCTGCGGACCACATTATTTGGTGATGATAAGGACCGGGTAGTGGTAAAATCAAATGGACATAAGACCTATGTTGCACCTGATATAGCTTATCATCATAATAAATTTAAAAGGGGATTTCAATCTGTTATCGATATATTTGGCGCTGATCACCACGGCTATGAACTGAGGATGAGGGCAGGGATTAAGTCTCTCGGTTATTCAGAATCGAGATTAAAGGTTATACTTGTACAATTCGTAACCCTGCTTAGAGAAGGTAAACCGGTATCCATGTCAACCAGGGCAGCTGAATTTGTTACATTGAGGGAAGTGCTCGACGAAGTAGGGAAGGATGCAGCAAGGTTTATGTTCCTTACAAGGAGATCAGACAGTCATCTTGATTTTGACCTTGAGGTAGTAAAAAAGGAGTCTTCAGAAAACCCGGTCTATTATGTGGAGTATGCCCATGCAAGAATTGTTAATATATTCAAACAGGCAGAGGCCCGCGGTATTCAGGTGCCTTCTTTAGAAGGGGTTGATTTGTCAATCCTTAGTCTCCATGAAGAGATAAAGATGATGAAATTGATCGCGTCATACCCTGAATTAATAGAGGCGAGTGCACTTAGCCTCGAACCGCACAGGATTACTTTTTATCTGCTGGATCTGGCAACGGCCCTGCACAATTATTATTTTCATCACCGTGTGATAACAGATGATATGCAACTTACCAATGCAAGGTTAATACTTATGCAGGGTATTATGCATGTATTAAGAAATGCACTTGCCATACTCGGCATCAGGGCGCCGGAGAGTATGTAAATGCAAAAGGTAATTCAAGGTTATTAATGAAACATT
>MHER01000105.1 GCA_001805205.1 Nitrospirae bacterium RIFCSPLOW2_12_42_9
TGCACCGCCGCGGCCCCTCAGGCCAGAATCCTTTACCATCTGGATTATAGAGTCAGGACTCATCTCAAGTGCCTTTTTAAGGGACCTGTATCCGCCATTCTTAAGATATGAATCTATCTTAAAAGAATCAGGTGTATTTATATTTTTCAGAAGCACAGGTTCAAACATAAATATTCCCTACTTAAGACTTTTTAATATATCATCAATCATTGGCTCAGTAAGGCTTTCATAGTACTTATCGTTTATCTGCATCATAGGTGCTGTGCCACAGGAGCCGAGACACTCGACCTCTGATAAAGTAAACCTTTTATCAGACGTGGTCTCTTTTACCTTAATCCCCAACTTCCGTTCTATAATCCCCACTACATGCTCTGCCCCAAGCAGCGAGCATGAAATATTCCTGCAGACCTGTATATGGTATTTACCAACAGGTTTTTTATTGTACATCGTATAGAAGGTGGCGACCTCAAATACAAGTATTGGCCTGAGTCCTAATATCTTTGCAACCTCGCGCATCCCCTCTTCTGTAACATAACCATACTCCTTCTGGACAACAAACAGTGCCGGCATTACTGCAGAACGCTTAACCGGGTATCTTGTTGTTATCTCTTCGATCTCTTTTACTGCCTTTTCAGATAACATCTCTATTTATCCACCTCCCCGAACACAGGGTCCAGACTTGAGATTACAGCTACAACATCAGCAAAATAGGCCCCCTTTGACATATGGTCTATACCCTGGAGATTAACAAAGGATGGTGCCCTGATCTTTACCCTGAATGGTCTTTCTGAACCATCACTTATTATATAGAAACCAAGCTCCCCCTTTGGGGCCTCAATGGAAGAATATACCTCACCCTTTGGAGGCTTGAACCCGTGAGATATCAGCTTGAAGTGATGAATAAGGGATTCCATTTTAGTCATAACATCTTCCTTTGGCGGGAGTACAAACTCCGGTACATCTGCATTTACAGGTCCGTCCGGAATTTGTTGGAGGGCCTGTTCAATAATCCTCGCTGCCTGCCTCATCTCTTCAACCCTGACTATATATCTGTCAAAACAATCTCCGTTTTCACCTGTGGCCACTTTAAAATCAAACCTGTCATATACAAGATATGGCTCATCTTTCCTGATATCCCAATTAACCCCGGAGCCTCTTAATGATGGTCCTGTAAGACCGAGATTAATCGCATCTTCTGCAGTTACTACGCCGATTCCTTTATTCCTCCGGAGCCATATCCTGTTCCCTGTTAAAAGCCCCTCATATTCATCAACCCTCTTTGGAAAGATATTCACAAACTCTTTACATTTCTCTATGAAGCCGGGAGGGAGGTCTCCCCTCACACCACCGATCTTCATATAGTTATATGTAAGCCTTGCACCGCACAGCATCTCAAAGAGGTCAAGGATCATCTCCCTTTCTCTAAAGGCATAAAGGACTATAGTTATAGCTCCCAGATCAAGCCCCCATGCACCAACTGCAAGGAGATGGCTTGATATACGGGAGAGTTCAGATGTAATTACTCTTATATATTTCCCCCTCTCCGGGACTTCGATATTGAGCAGCTTCTCCACTGCCATCACATATCCAAGATTGTTTGTCATACTGCTCAGGTAATCGAGCCTGTCAGTGTATGGAACAAACTGTGAGTAAAGCAGGTTTTCCGCTATCTTCTCCATCCCCCTGTGGAGAAATCCAATATCAGGCTCTGCCTTTACGATCTTCTCCCCCTGCATATGCAGGATAAGGTGCATTACACCATGCGTAGATGGGTGCTGCGGCCCCATGTTCAGGGTAACTTCTCTTGTTATTAAATCTCTATTACCATTTTCCATTTTTATGTCTTCTTCTCAACACCAAATGGATTATACCGGTCTTTAAACCCTGTTAAAGGATAATCCTTTCTCAAGGGATAACCCTCCCATTCCATTGGCATATATATGCGTTTTAGATTCGGGTGGCCTTCAAACACAATTCCGAACATATCAAAGGTCTCTCTCTCAGCAAAATCCGCACTCCTCCATAAGGATGTGACAGAAGGGACGGTCTCATCTTCTCTTACCCTGACTTTAATTCTAAGGCGGTTTTTAAAAGGAATGGAATATAAATGATACACTACCTCAAAACAGGATAGTGTCTCCCTGCAATCAACACCAAGTACATCAGAAAGGAAATTAAACTGGAGGTCTGGTTCACGTTTTACAAAATCACACACATCAATGAGCACATCCTTATCAACAACATGGGTTACCTCTCCACAGAAAATGGTTGTCTCAATAACAGACTTTCCAAATCTCCCCCTTACCTTTTTAACAATTAAAGAATCGTCCAAAGAGGCCGACTCAATCTGTTTCCCTTTCTCTTTCATGCCTCCTCAAATCTTTAGTCTGGACAAAACAGATGGCATAATAGACGGCATCTCTCTTTTTATCTTCTCCTGCAATTGTAAGATACCATACATAAATGCCTCCGGCCGCGGCGGGCATCCTGGTATATATACATCCACAGGGACAACCAGGTGAGTACCCTGAACAACACTATACGTGTTAAACGGCCCGCCTGCTGAGGCACATCCGCCCATTGCAATAACCCACTTGGGTTCCGGCATCTGCTCATAAAGCCTCTTTACAGCAGGTGCCATCTTTTTCGTCATAGTACCAGCTACTATCATTACATCTGACTGTCTTGGAGATGGTCTAAATACAATGCCAAATCGGTCTGTGTCATATCGTGAGCATCCTGTTGCAATCATCTCAATGGCACAACAGGCTAATCCGAATGTCAGCGGCCAGAGAGAGGACTGCCTCCCCCAGCTCACAATTGTATCAAGTGTTGTAAAGAGGACGTTCCCTTCTTTTATATCAATTAAACCCATTCAAGCGCTCCCTTTTTCCAGGCGTAAATTAGTCCTACTGCAAGGATAGCTATAAAGATAAACATCTCAACAAAGGCAACCATACCTATATCCCTTAAGACAACTGCCCAGGGAAACAGGAACAAGGTCTCAACATCAAATACAATAAAGAGGATGGCTATGATGAAAAAGTGTATCTTGAAGTGGCCTGAAGATGCCTCTCCTATAGGTTCCATGCCACATTCCCATGGACTGAGTTTTTCGCTGGAAGGCTTTTTGGGACTTACAATAGAATTAATTATAAAAACAAAAGTAGCTATGAAGATAACAAAACCACTAATAATCAAAACGGGTAGATATGTAAGAAGCATCATCCCCCCAATTGGTAATCAATTACATTAATGGAACTCTCCTATTTTGTCAAGTGATTAGGAAAAGTTCGGGGGACACCTTACTTAATTCTGTAGAATTAAGTAAGGTGTCCCCCGATGGGCTAGGAAAAATTAAATAAGATATTTAATAACTATAAATCCGGCAATAATGAGGGCAAAAAAGGCAAGGGCAAACCAATCAAAGTACTTCTCTATCTTCTCTTTCATGATAGAGCCAAAGTAATACAATAAACCTGCAACAATGAAAAAACGCGCTGAACGGCCAATAGCAGAAGCTATTACAAGGGTAAGAAAATTAATCTTAGACACCCCGGCTGCTATTGTAATTACCTTATAGGGGATTGGTGTAAATGCTGCTGTCAGTACTGTAATAAAGGCATTTTCATTATATGCATTAACAACCTTATCAAAGACCTCCTGTGAAAAGAGATGGCCTATAAATATACTGTCTACTGCCTCCCATATGCCCCATCCTATCCCATAACCAGCCATGCCACCCAGGACAGAACCAACAGAACAGATAAAGGCATACCACATGGCATTTAATGGTACAGCAATCACCATTGCAATCAATAATACATCGGGCGGGATCGGGAAAAATGAGGACTCTGCAAATGCTATCAGAAATAGGGCTGGAACAGCATAGGGGGTGGCTGACCAGTGGAGGACCCAGTCATAGAGCCTCCTCATAAGTTTCATCGGGGTCCTGTACATTATGGCTCAATCATCAAGTCAAATATGATTACTCTGTTTAACATTTATTAAAGTCAACCTATTTACCGGGCTTATGTCTCCCTGTATAATAGTCATATGAAAAGGTCAGGACTCCCTCCACTGTGGATAATTATTATAATTGTCCTGATTATTGTCTTAAGTGAAATCATAATAAGAATCCTCTCATATCCTGGAGGATTTTTCTTTCTCAGCGATGTATCTTTATCCCTTTGGGGAATAGTCATGATCACCGGAGGCCTCTATTCACTGTTAAGTTATTTCTTTGAAACAAAATGGAAAGGCTTCCAGTGGCTCATCTGGGTTTACAAGACTATAATACCAGCCGGTGGAAAAGTCAACGCGTTAATATTTGGTGTAATCGGGGTGCTAATAGGTGTCTTTTCTTTGCTGAAGGTAATTATCCCTTACTTTTTATTTGCGCCCTTTTTCCTCTCTTCAATCAGCTTCGACAACCTCTCTATCTCATCAGGGCTTGTTTTATAAAGGATATCCACAAAGGATGTTGCAGCAGAACTTGCAGATATATCGAGGATACCCTGCAGCACCTCCTCTGATACCTGCTTTACAAAATCATCTTTAGATAGAGTGGTCTTATAGACATATAATCCGCCTTTCTTGATCCGCTTGATAAGACCTTTCTTTAAAAGCCTGTCCATAACTGTCAGGACTGTTGTGAAGGCAACCGGCTTTTCCTTCTCTATCTCTTCAAACACCTCACGTCCGGTTGCCTCACTCATCTCCCACAATACATCCATAACAGACTTTTCGAGGTCGCCGAGCACCCTTCCAAGACCTGCCTTGTGTGGTTTAAAAGAGGATGTGAGAGGTTTCATGCAATTAAAAATACCACGTTGATTATTCTACGTCAAGTAGAATGGATATTAGAATGGATATTAATGTATAAGATAAAGATTCAAGAGTTGGAAGCATGAAGTTTGAGACGGTGTAATCGGGGAGATTTATTGCTGGTTTATATCAATTCTGCGGGATCGGAGTTTCTTCTTTGCAGATATGATCTTTTTTTCAGCAAGCATCTTTTCTTTGGCCCTTTTTGACCGCTTTCTCTTCTGACGCCGGATCTTCTCGATCCTCTGCCTCTCCTCACTCTCCCTTCCTTTAACCATCTGATCAATCTTTTTAACAAGGAGAAGCCTTGCACGGTAGCGGTTCAGGGCCTGGGAACGTTCTGTCTGACATTTCACCTCTATCCCTGTCGGGACATGCTTAAGATAAACACAAGTCGAGACCTTATT
>MHER01000106.1:0-8431 GCA_001805205.1 Nitrospirae bacterium RIFCSPLOW2_12_42_9
TCAAATTCATCATAGTAGTATCCACATACAGGCTGCGACTCGCCAGGTACTATACATATCGCATCGATCACAGGACCTTTATCTTCTTTTATATCAATAAAGGCCAGGACTTCCTGATCCCATCGGAATTTGACCTTCTTTGGATTATAGAAAGATATCTTAATTGAAGGTGTCTTTTCTCCTGGTGAGATTTCTCTATCAGCGATATAAGGGGTCAGGTCAAAATATGGCAAGTCCTCAGAAGTATAGCCATCAGGATTTGAGACTGTCACATCAGGGGTACTTATACCGGTAATTATGATCTTTAAGGGAGTAAATATAGGGATGTCCGAAATATTAGTAGCTGCCATATTGAGCGTGAGTGTGTTGGTCTTTGTGTTAAAGATCGGCGATGTAAATTCAAGTTTTACCTTTTCGTCGACATGAATCTCTGTTAATTCTGCATAAACAATATGACTATTCAACATCAGGATTACAGAGAATATCAGTACCTTTCGTATATTGTTATATCTGCTGAAAATAAATAACCCTAATAATCCCCCTCCAAGCAGGATTAAAGAAGATGGTTCAGGTAATGGTCTTCCTGAATCAGTCACATCATCTATGGCTGCAACTGAAAGTTGTTCATCATCTTCATCAAAGAGCATAAAGTTCAATGTGGCCACTGTCCCGGGAGTTATATCAGAAATATCGACTGAAAATGAAACAAACCCTCCTGTTGGTTCCGATGCAAGAGGTATATCAAATATCCCCTCAATACCTGCGTTTATACTTAGCTGAAAGAAGTCAGGACCAAAGGAGGGAAATTCAGGATCTTTAACGTCATCAGGACCTACATTATCAAAGTAATATCTGAAGGTGATAATATCCCCAGTAATAATAAATTTTTTAGATATTGAAGTTATATATAAGCCGTCAATACCACCTGTACGCAATATTGCAGCCCCGTCCTCTATGTTTATATCCCCATCCGTGTCCTTGTCCCAGCCTGATAATCCATTACTAAAGTCTCCATTTATAATAAAACCCTGTGAGGGTGTTACATAAAAACATGCCGAAATAATTGAAATAAAGAATATTACTGTTAAAATCCTATGCACTTTCTTCCTCCTTACATTATTCCTTCTTTTCATATTCCTTTTTTTCTATTGACAAATATCTCTAATTATCTTAATTTTTAAGCATGACAGAATTTGGAAAGATATTATTCCCTACTGATTTCTCTGAATCTGCAGAGAATGCCTCAAGGTATGCATTGTCCCTGGCCAAAAAGTATGCAAGCAAAGTCTATGTAATCCACGTAATTGAACCTTTTACCTATACAACTGAATTTGGCCTTGATTTCAGTGCTCAATTAAAAGAGATGGAGGCCTCAGCAAGGCGGTTACTCGATGATATTGCGGCCTCCATCAAAAAAACCAATCTCGATGTTGAAAGTGTCCTGATAACAGGAGAACCCTTTGTAGAGATAATCAAGTATGCCAGAAAAGAACAGGTTGATCTTATAGTCATGGCCACCCATGGCCGTTCAGGTATTGAGCATATGCTCATGGGAAGCGTTGCAGAGAAGGTCGTTCGAAAGTCCCCCTGCCCTGTCTTGACTATTAAAAAGAGCGGTCAGACCTTTACTATGCCGTAGCTACCCCTTTATTTAATACTTCAATAAATATATCAACAACATCAGGGTCGAGTTGACGCCCCTTCTGTTTATTAAGTTCCTCAATAGCCGAATCAGCAGGCATTGCCTTACGATAAGGCCTGGGGTTTATCATGGCGTCAAATGCATCTATCATTGCCATTATCCTTCCCTCAACAGGGATGGCCCTTCCTGACATTCTGAAAGGATAACCATTACCATCATATCTCTCATGATGATACAGTACATAAGGTATAACAGGCCTGAGAAAGTCAATCCTCATGAGAAGACTTGCACCAGTTTGTGTGTGTCTTCTTATCTGCCTTATCTCCTGTAAAGTCAGTCTTCCTGCCTTGTTTAAAACAGACTCAGTAACACATAACTTACCAATATCATGCAGGTGTGCCCCTATTTCAAACTCCTCTATCTTCTCGCGTCTCCAGCCGAGCGCCTTTGCAACAGCAACTGCGTATCTTGAAATCCTTACTGTATGACCTGTTGCAAACAAATCCCGCATCTCGATAAACATTGATAGCCTTGTTATGATACCAAGATATCTTGCCTGCAAATGTCTGAATCTCTGGAACTCATGTGCCTCATATAACATATACATGGCTTTACTGTTGCCTTCGTCCTGATAAACATGGTCTTCCTTGCGGTTGAACAGAGAGTGAAGACTGGGATTCTGCCTGTTTTTAATCCTGATGCATAAGTAACTTATATAGCGTTTCAGAAAAGTATCATCTATATCCATCTAAAACTCCTTTTCCAATTTTAACACGTATATACTATTTTTGAGGTTGTTTAGCAGTGGTGTCACTCTTTACAGTAATATAAGGTCTTACCTTATCGAAGAGTATGTCCCCAATCCCGTTTACTTTCTTCAGGTCTTCAATCCTCGCAAAAGGCCCGTTCTTTTCCCTGAATTTAATAATGGCAAGCGACTTTTTCTCGCCAAGACCCGGGACTGCGGCTATCTCTTCTGCAGAAGCGGTGTTGACATTTATTACTGAGGCAGCATTCCTGGAAGAATTTTCTATTGCCTCAGCATGTGTTAGGGGAGGGGTAAGGTTGGATATACTTAACAATAAGAATAACCAGCTTGCGGTCAATAAACCCTTGATCATAATCTCACCTCCTTTCTCTTTTTGATTTTAATCAAACAAGTAAAGCAACTTGGGTGCCATGAAAATAATAAGGATAATTTTGTGGAATGAACTCATTATTTTAAAAAGGGAAAATCTTCTTACCTGCTAAACTATGCACAATGCCTTATCTCTCCCTTATGCACATAAATGTGTACTTGATAAAGCAGAATTAAATGGATAAATGTGCAAATATTATTTTTTACGTCAGCCATTATTTGGTTTATAATGCAAAATGAAGATGGAGTATCTATGAAGGATAAAAAGAGAGGGAAAGTATATATTGTTGGGGCAGGTCCTGGCAATATAGGACTAATCACACTTAAGAGCAAGGAATGTATCGAGGATGCAGATGTTATTATCTATGATTATCTTGCGAATAAAGAGATACTCTCTTATGCCAGACCTGATGCAGAACAGATATTTATGGGTAAACATGGCGGCGGCCCTGTCATTACCCAGGATAAGATAAACAGGATCATGGCAGCAATGGCCAAAAAGGGTAAGACAGTCGTAAGGCTTAAAGGAGGCGATCCCTTTATCTTTGGAAGAGGTGGTGAAGAGGCAGAATTTTTAGCTGACAGAGGGATACCTTTTGAAATCGTCCCGGGTGTAACCGCTGGAATCTCGATCCCTGCATACGCCGGTATACCTCTTACACACCGGAACTACTCATCTACTATAGCCTTTATTACCGGACATGAAGACCCTTTGAAGGAAAAGAGCTCAATAGCCTGGAACAAGATTGCAACAGGGGTTGACACAATAGTGATATTTATGGGTATAACAACCCTGTCATCCATTGTTACTAATCTTATTAAGAACGGCAGAACTCCTGATACACCTGTGGCAGTCATCCAGTGGGGGAGCACAAATATCCAGAAGACGGTTACTGGTACACTTAAGAATATTGCAGCAAAGGTAAAGGCCGAAGGCATCAGACCTCCAGGTATCATTGTTATTGGTGAGGTAGTTAAGCTGAGGAAAAAGCTGATGTGGTTCGAAGGGATGAATGATCTGAATCCACGCATCCTATATACAATCTATAAAACCGGGATTCATGGAAAGAAGATACTGATCGCTGCAACACCAAAGGGTATTTGCAGGATTCACTTTGGAAAGGAATCATCCTTTATTAAGGAATTAAAGGCTGATTTTCATGGTACTGTTATTCAACGTAATGACAGATATTTTTCGCAGATAATATCTGATCTTGAAAATTACTTCAGAGGTTCTGCAACAAACTTCACTGCAAAGATAGATTTGCAGGGGACAACCTTTCAGAAAAAAGTCTGGAGGGCACTCCTAAAAATACCATACGGGAAGACTGTATCTTATAAAGAGATAGCAGAGATGATAGGACAACCAGGGGCATCAAGGGCCATTGGTACAGCCTGTGGAAAAAATCCAATCCCTATAATAATCCCCTGTCACAGGATTATAAGCTCTGATGGGAGTCTCGGCGGATACAGCGGTGGCCTTGATATCAAGAAAACATTGCTTGGCATTGAAAAAAACAGTGCCAGGCAGGATGCCTGACCTATTACAGTACACGAAGGTATTGCTTCAGACTCTTTCAATGCGTATGAAATCCCTCACCATGTGAATGACCGCCTCCGGACAACTTCCTTTTCAGCCTTAATCTGCTTTTCAATGGAGACTCCTTATCCTTTTCAGGAGTTTCCTTTTGATGGGTATGAGGTACTGATACATCTTTATGCTCATCAGGATGTCCATCATGTTTTAATTCATGGACATGTACATCAGGTGTCTCCTCATGAAGATGCTCATGCCCATGCTCATGAGCATGCAAGTGGACATGCTTATGCTGGTCTGGCCCATGTATATGGAGATGGGCATGAAGAAAACTTTTTATTATTCCTCTATGCTCTTCATCCATATCTGCGACGTTGAGCATATCGTGGAGCAGCTCATGTGTCTGAAGTGCAAGTGGAAGTTCAAGGCTGTTAGCCTCTAACAACTTCCTGTCATACAGTATTTCAGATGCCGGCCCATCTGCTACAATCCTTCCATCAGCCAGCACCAGGCATCTGTAACAGACCTCGAGGGCTATATCAAGGTCATGAGTACAGAGGAGGATCGTCTTATCTGAAGACTTCAACCATTCTATCATCTTACGCCGGCTGAGCGGGTCCATATTAGTTGAAGGCTCATCAAAGACCAGTATCTCCGGCTGGTATGAAAGGACTGTTGCCAGTGCCAAACGTTTTCTCTCACCAAAGGATAGATGAAACGAAGGACGCTCTTCAAAGCCTGTAAGTCCTACCATTTCCAATGCACCCTTAACACGCATATGGATCTCATCCTTAGATAACCCCAAGTTAAGAGGGCCGAAGGCAACATCATCAAAGACAGTGGGGCAAAACAACTGGTCATCAGGGTCCTGAAAAACGATACCAACTTTTCGTCGCACTTCTGTGAGGTTTTCCCGTCTCACTTCTATCCCATCTACTATAACCTTTCCTTCATTGGCCATTAAAACCCCGTTTAACAGGCTCATGAAGGTAGATTTTCCTGCACCATTGGGACCTATAAGTGCAACCTTCTCACCATGACCGATTGAACTGGAGATCCCTTTAATTGCCTTATGCCCATCAGGATAAGTAAAGAAGACATTATTAACCTCAATAGCATTCTTATTCCCCATCTGAATCTCCCTTCCCTTTAATACCAACCATCCACTGCTGTATTAAAAGATCCGGATAATTCTCCGGCGATGATAGCTCCGATTACCATTAGTACCAGTGCAGCCTTAACAATATCTTTCCAACCTGCCTGAAATACTACCATTGTGTGAAACTCTCCCTGATAACCCTTTGAAAGCATGGCCTTATATACCCTCGATGTCCGCTCAAAGCTCCGTACAAGCAATGTCCCCACAAAGTTACCCATGACACGAAGGGTCTCCATGTTTGTCTTCATAACAAATCCCCGGCAACGCATTGCAGTATCCATCCGTTTCATCTCTTCAATAAACACAAAGATATAACGATACGTAAATAGCAGCATCTGCACAATTACCTTAGGACAACGGAGACGCTGGAGGGCTATCATGGAAATATCAAAGCGTGCTGAACCAAAGATTGCATAAGTAGTGAGCACAATTGTAATCGCCTTAATAAAGATCAATGTAGCCACACGTAATCCCTCCCATGCAAATGGGAGTTTCCAGATATAGAAGGCGGCATCGGCTGGATAAGAGAACGGCATTATCACAAAGAAGGGTGCTAAAAAGAAGACAACCCATTTTATTCCGTTAACTATAAAGTGAAATGGCAGATTTGTTATCTTAAGGAAGATCGATGCTGTAATAAGCGCAATGAACACAAGTGGAATTGACTTAAGGATTGCTACCCCGAATATAAATATGCCAAGTGAAAGTATCTTCAACCGCGGATCCCAGCGGTGAATCGATGTCTCTAAATGGGCAAATCTGTCTATGTCAAGTGGCATGGTGATGTCCCATAGGTGTTTTCTGAACCTGGCCTGCAAGTATCTCTGGCTTAACCTTCGCAAGGAAGGCTGCACATACCCCTACAACTATCCCTTCGATAACCATTACCGGTACATGCGCTAACAGGGCATATCCAGCAGTAGCAACAAATTCCTCACCTGTTGTTACAAGTGCCAGTGCTAAGATTAAACCTGATGAGATAACACTGACAGCAGCAGCAATTCCGCCAAAGATAGTCTCGCGCCTCGGGGTTGAAGGAAATCGATGTCGCAACCTCCATATAAAATATGCAACTAATCCACCGCCACCCAACATAACACTATTAATACCTATTACTGTCACCCCTCCGTGACCAAAGAGGATAGCCTGCAATATAATAGCCAGCATTATGGCTGGAAAGGCCCTTATTCCGAGTGTTATTCCCACCAGACCATTCAGGATGAGATGAATGCTTGTAAATCCAAATGGTATATGGATCAGTGAAGCCACAAAAAAGGCAGCAGTAATAACCGATATCTTTGGTATCTCCTCCATATCCATTTTACGAAGTGTGATTGCTGCAAGAGCAGCAGTACCAACGAATCCAGCCGTCAATACCGGCGCAGAAAGGATACCCTCAGATATGTGCATATATTATGAACCCCTGTTTATTGATTTTTTCGTGCCTTAAAATAGAGCGCTATACCCATTATCCCGAATATATAACCGATACCCCCAATAATCTCGGAATAATATACGCGCTCTTTACATTCAGAGAATCCCCTTAATAATGGACTTATACCCTTTTCAATCCCTTTCTCTATCATTACCTGCAGCTCTACCTGTTCTATTTGCGAAAAACTGGCCACTTTTTCTTTTACACCTGAAAATCCCCTTTCAAATCCCCCCTTCCCCCCCTTTTCTAAAGGGGGGATGGGGGGATTATTTTCATGCTCCTTTGTGCCCCGGAGGGGCATGTTGGAACCTCCTGCATCAGGAAGTTCACTCCCCGGTAAAACCTGTTCTGTCTTATGTCCAAGGCTTGCATTCAAAGATATCCTTAAATCAGTCTTTTTAGGGATATTAAAAGAGAATTTACCCATGTCATCCGTCTTTCCGCCCAACAACCTTTCCCCTGACTTATTGTCAAATACAGTAACCTCACTGTTCTTAGCCTTTTTCCCATCAGCAAAATACCCTTCAACAAATACCTTTGAACCTTCTACATGAGCGAACATCTGTACCTTATGGGCATAAGAATATTCTTGAGGTATAAGAAAGCTAACAGCAAAAAATAATAAAAGAAAAGTAATGAAAGATAATCTGATATGTTTTCTGACCGGATTTATCATAAATTTCTTCCTCTCCAAAGATCAAAAAATAAAAAAGCCATATAGGCCCCTCCCTTAGGGTTACAGGCCTACATGGCCATCATTGAAAAGAAAAATTTAATATTAATAATTGAACTAAGACTTCTATTACTGTCCTGATAGCCCCTCTTCATGAGGGTCATTATAAAATTCTTATTTTAGATAAATCTATCATCCAACTCGTGGAATGTCAACAGGTTTTGATTATTTGATTATTTCATGTTGTACGTCTTTACCCACAGTACAGCCCCGATTTCTACAGGATACTCTTTTCCGTCATGTTTCATTGTATTCTCATCAGTATTAAGGGCTGCAAACCCCCACCATCCTGCCTTTGGCATTGCATATGTAAAAACACCATTGCCGTCAGCCTTAACTACCTGGGTTATCATAGGGTCAGCAGGTTGTTTTATTTTGGCTTCATCATTAAAGTACTCCACCTCAACCTCTGCAAATGGGACGGGTTTGCCATTCACCTTTACTATACCCTGAAAAACATTACCTGCCCACAAACCATAGGGTCTTGTCAAAGGGGCAATCTCGGTCTTAAGACCTACCTCTGCATCCCAGCCTTCTTCCATGCTGAGTGCATTTACAATGACCTTTGTATAGTGGACTATAAAACTCTCTTCAGCAGGTTCCCAGTATGGCTTTGGCTCTACATAGAAGATATGATCGCCAGGATTCTTAATGGAATAAGCAGCTTTAAATGCCTTGAATGTCTCTCCTGCCCTGTCTTTAAGATTGACCTCTTTAAGTTCATTCAACAGGTTGAGCTTCTCCCCGCCAACCATGACCCCAAACTGTGCAGGTTTTTCCATGCTCA
>MHER01000106.1:8458-15164 GCA_001805205.1 Nitrospirae bacterium RIFCSPLOW2_12_42_9
ACCTGACATCAAGGTTCACCTTTTTATTCTCTTCCTGTGAAACTATATCGTCAGAAGGTATAATCATCTGGAAATGTGCATCTGCATTGTTCCAGATGTGTGAAGAAAGGATCATCATTAATAATACAGCTATCCAGACCATCTTTTTAAATCCTGTTTTATTCATTTTGCTTTCTCCTTGTAGAAAAATTTAATTAAAAATTCATCTGTGCCCGCACACCATATACGGTTATCGGGTCAGTATCAGCATCTCCCCCTGCATTAGTAACCAACTGAAGATCAGGGGTAAGGGTAAAGTGGTCGCTGAAACCTAATTTGTAATAGAATTCAAGATGGGTTTCATTCCCTGAGTCAGTTACCGCATTAAAATATGTACTATCCTCATTATTAAAGAGAACTCCGTATGCCAGGCCAACCACATCGTCTCCTCTTCCCCAGAAGGAACCGCTCAGGGAGACTCCTCCGCTGATTGCAGATTTGACAGGATATGATATCTCATCTGGGTTAACAACATTATTTCCATCATCCGTCCAGAATTCAACATTACTATCCTGAACTCCATATCTGGCAAATATACCTATGTCATCAATAATCTCCTGATCGAGGCTTATGCCATATGCAGTATTTTTTCTTATCTTATCAGGATTGCCAATATCTATATAATTATCCCTGGTATCATATATAACATAGAGTCTGTAATTTCCTTCTTTACCAAAGATGTTTGGCTTTACGTTAACCTGTCCTGCCCCATAGGGATCTTCAGTTATATCCTCAAAACCAGAATTGACGCCGTTCGCAACTGCTAATGTAACATCCAACATGTCCGCAGGGCTGATAGAAAGTATCATCCCTGGTGCATAATAACTATCGAGTTCAGGAAATATAGACCCTGCATAACGGCTAAATAGACCTGAGATGAACTGGTCAGTTTCATCATTTGCATAGGCATTATCATCATGGCAGCTATGTACATCCAGCTTACCAGCCTTTAATCCAAGCATTCCATCAAAGAAGCTCCCTTCAAAATATGCCTGGGATACAGAAGGGGTAACAATCCCGCCACTCTCAGTAATATTGGCATCATAATTTGGGACAGAAAAAAATGGCTGTACACCACCAATAACATTTACTCCATCGCCATCTCCTGCCTCAAGTGCAATAATAACCTTTCCGGTAGTGCTGACCGCTGCTTCGAAGTTTAAATCAAGTGTATAAGTGTAATCAACTACATCCCCATCATTAATATCAGCAACACCGCTTGCCCCCTGAATTATTGATGTAATGCCACCTGTTATGTTTAGTTTACCTATCTCATGAGGGATTATGTGGCTATCTCCTCCCTCGTCAGGGTGTGCAAATGCCGGAGGGCTAACAAGGATGAGGTTTAGGAATGATAATACTGCTACTGTTATTACTTTGATGCTTTGCAAAGATTTTGATTTTGTAATCATCTTTCTTCTTCTCCTTTCTTTTTTGTTTAGTCTCTACTGCAAAAAAAAACCATGAAAGTTTGTTCCCCCGTCATACTGAGCGGGCTGAAACCTCCATGGTCTCTTGATTTAAAGAACCCTGCAATAAAGTTGCCGGATTCACATATGTTGCAAGTAAACTGTCTTGTACTGCCCTTCTTCTGGAGGACAATTTACCCGACAATAAAAAAGGCCATAAAAGTCAACCGCTACATGCGATTTATTGACCTTCATGGCCTTAATTTTATCTTGCTATCTGACTTTTTTCCTGAAGAGGTTCGCCTCTTCGCTAATGTTTTAAAGTAAACACTATAACTTTAAATTTGTCAAGAAAAATTTGATCCCTGTCTTATAAAGATGTTGACCTAAAAAAACTTTAATACTATCATAACGTTCTATGGAGGAAACCCCATGAGAAAAAGTTTGTATACCTTCTTACTGACCCTTATCGGACTCAGTCCTTTGTTCTCTATCAGTCTTTCGTTTGCCAAAGAACCATCACAGGAGCTTCTCCTGATAGCAGCCAGCCAGACACAGCCCGGAAGCAAAGAACCGGAGGGGCTTGAGGTTGCCCCTTCGGCTACCGTATCCATTGGCTGGGATGTCACCCTGTCTTCAAAGTACCTCTTCTACGGGATTGATTATAGCGATGGCAAACCAGTGGTCCAACCTGAGGCCACCTTCTCAATCAAAGACATCTCCGCAATTTTCTGGTTTAATTACGACTTAGATAAAAAGGAGGCTAATGAACTTGACCTGTATCTCCAATATAGCCGTGAGATTAAAGACTTCTCATTCACTACAGGATATGCACATTATAACTACCCTCACAGGGAGGGATGGGACCCTTCCCAGGAGGTCTTTATCGAGGAGGCGTCCTGCAATGCCCTGTTAAACCCGTCTCTCGGTGTCCATTACGATTTTGATGCCGGAAATGGCACCTACTTCAAGCTTGGCATGAACCATGAAGCAGGGCCTTCTCTCGGGGCATTGTCTCTCGGGATCAACCTCTTCTACATGGACAACTACTATGAGAATAGCGGATTCCCATCAACAGAACTTAATGTAAACAAGGAATTTTCATTCGGGTCTCTTACCATAACACCGTCGGTCTCTTATTTCCTATCATGGGACAACGGAGACTTCCGGGATGACAATGCAGTTTCCGACACCTGGCTCTTTTCCATCAATATAGCCCAGACCGTTTACGAACGCTGATGACTCTTCTGTAGGACACCTTCCGACAGTGCCACCCTGAATCTTGACAATGCAGAGAATCTCGGATAAGATGCGCCATTAGTTGAATGAAACCATGAAAGTATCCCATATAATTAAATCCGGTATTCTCCTCCTTCTTATTATTTTCACCTTCCAAGTAACCGGCATGACCTGCGTCGGTGAAGACGTTTCACCGAATGCCACCGCTGCACAGGGCGAATGTCAACTTAAGGCTCCCTGTAAAGATGACGGTGGCACTACTCATTCCAGCACTGTCTTTGACGAACACCATTGTCCATGTCATCTCAGTTTTTCTCAGTCTCCCCCCGAAACAATCGCCTCTTATCAAACGATTGCATTACTCTCAGTCAGGACCGGCGTCCCTTCTGTCAAGGGTATCTCTGTCGGCATCTTCCAGCCTCCCAGAGTTCTCATCTAAAATAATTATGTCTTAACACAAAGAGGCCAGGGCTGGTTTCGGGAGTCGTGGATACAGCCATTTGCCTTTCCCGAAAACTTACTGATACCTATTCCCATTAATAAGGAAGGAGGTCTGATCCTTGATAAAGATGAGGTTCTTAATTTTTGTCTTGTTGGTGATTGTTCTTGTAAGCCAATTTTTTTTAGATTGCAGACTGGCGACGGCTGAGGGAAAGGGGGTATATACCCTGGAAGAACTTATATCAATCGCCCTAAAAACAAACCCTTCCATTGCGGTCTTTAAAGCCAATTTAGAGGCAAGTAAAGGAGATGTCTTATCCGCCTCCGCTTACCCTAATCCGGAAATCGAACTTGAGGGAGGGAACGGCAGCTCTCTCGAAACAAATGATTCAAAGGGTGAGTACTCAACGGGAATAGGGCAGCCCCTTGAACGGCCTGCAAAGAGGAGTTACAGAAAAAAAGCTGCCCTGGCGAACGTTGCTGTTGCAGAAAGGGATTTGGACGACTTCTATCTTCATCTCAAGTCCGAAGTGAGGAAGGTCTTTTTCAGGCTTCTATCGGATAAAAAGGTTTTTGATATGGAGAAAGAGAACCTGAAAATCGTCAATGAACTGTTCAATACCGTGGATCTCAGGGTAAAGGCAGGGGAGGCCCCCGGGTTTGAGCTTGTAAAGGCAAAGGCAGAGGTGCTCATGGCGGATAAGGAATTGAAAAGGGCGTTCAATGCGATTGCGATCTCAAAGGCATCCCTGAATGCCATGCTCGGCAACTCGCTAAAGGATGAATTTGATATCGAAGGAGAGTTTAAACTCCCTGACAGGAGATATGAACTTCCGGCGCTCTTGTCGAACGCCATGGGAAAACACCCCCTGATCGTAAAAGCAAAAAAGGAGCTGGAGGCAAAAGGCTACTCTCTCGAAATGGAAAAGGCGTCCCTTTTCCCTGACATCACGGTAAAGGGTTTCTTCAGCAGGGAGCTCGATAAGGAGGCCTATGGTCTCGGCATTGCCCTTCCAATCCCCATCTGGTATCAGAGAACTGGGGAGATCGCAACCGCACGTGGAGAAGTATTACGGGCTGAGGCCGGAGTTGTTGAAACGACGGTCCAATTATCAAGGGGAATAACCGAGTCATACCAAAACTATCTTATCGCCCTTGACCAGATCAATATCTTTGAGGAGGGGTTGCTCAAGCAGGCCAAGGAGGCCTTGAGGATTGCAGAGTTCTCTTACAGACAAGGGGAGTCAGGCCTTCTCGATTACCTCGACGCACAGAGGGTATACCGCACCACCTTCATCGAATATTATCAATCTTTTTTTGAACTCGAATCATCATTGGCAACACTGGAGAGGGTAGCGGGCGGCCTTCCCTGAACAAGCTTTAACTTTGGAGGTAGACACTCATGTTTCTTAAAAAGTTTTTTTTGATCTCAATTGCAGTCATTCTGCTCTCTGCCGGATGTGAGAGGGCAGGGCAGGAGGGGCAGAAGGCGGTCTCACCGGCTGAAGGGCAACAGGGCCAAACACAGGAAGCCGGGGAAAATCCCGAGCTCATCACTCTGAAGCCAGAGGCTGTAGAACAGGCAGGGATAAAGACAGAAAGGGTTTCTTTACGGTCTTTAAGGGGTGAACAGGTCTTTTCAGGAAAGGTTTCTGTCAATGAGACAAGGCTTGCCCATGTGGGGTCGAGGATATCCGGAAGGGCGGTAGCGGTCTCGGCAAACCCTGGTGATAATGTGGAGAAGGGTCAGAGTCTCGCGATTATCGACAGCCCGGAGCTTGGAGAGGCCCAAAGTCAGTATCTTAAGGCAGCGACAAACCTCGGAGTGGCGGAGAAATCCTATGAAAGGGCAAAGATGCTCCTCGAGGGAAAGGTCGTATCCACAGGCGAATTCCAGAGGCGAGAGGGTGAATACCTCTCGGCAAAGACAGAGGCGAAGGCGGCAGAGGACAGGCTGCATCTCCTCAGCATGACCGACGAGGAAATCTCGGCCATCGGGAAGACCCATACCATAAACTCGAGGGTCCCCATATACTCCCCCATCCCGGGAACCATTATTGAAAAGCATCTGACCCTCGGCGAGGTCCTTGAGCCCGTAAAGCCTTTGTTCGTCATCGCTGATCTTTCAAGCCTATGGGTGATTGCCGACGTCCCTGAAAGGGATATCCCTAAAATTAAGAAAGGGCAGAGGGTGGCGATCACGGTATCTCCTTATCCTGAAAAGGTCTTCAGCGGGAAGATCGGGTATGTCTCAGAAACGATCGACCCCGAGACACGAACTATTAAAGTAAGGGCCGAGTTAGGGAATCCGGGGAGGATGCTGAAGCCGGAGATGTTCGCCACAATAAAGATATCCACTATGGAAAAAGAAAATGTCCTTGTTATCCCGGTGAGCGCCATTCAACGGGAAGGGGAAAATACCATTGTATTCGTTTCAAGGAGGGGAAATGCCTTCGAAAAAAGGATGGTCGCTATCGGGCCTGAGATGGACGGTTTTCATCAGGTCATCTCTGGCCTCAAGGGGGGCGAATCAATAGTCACAGCAGGCGCCTTTACACTAAAGTCTGAGACTATGAAGGGTTTAATGGAGGAGGAATAGATGATAGACAAACTGATCTACTTTGCCCTGCAGCAGAGGCTGTTAATAATGCTCGCAGTCATTGTCCTTATGGCATTTGGGGTTTATTCCTTTACGAAACTCCCTATAGATGCCTTTCCGGATGTGACGAACATCCAGGTGCAGATAATTACTGAAGATCCGGGCCGTTCCCCCGTAGAGGTGGAAAAGTTGATCACATACCCCATAGAGGTGCAGATGACCGGGCTGCCGAGGATGCAGGAACTCCGCTCTCTTTCAAAATTCGGACTCTCCATGGTAACTGTCGTTTTTGAGGACGACGTGGATATCTATTTTGCAAGGCAGCTCATCCTTGAAAGACTGATAGAGGCAAAAGAAAAATTGCCTGCAGGCGTTGAGCCTGCTATGGGGCCGATATCCACAGGTCTCGGGGAGATATACCAGTATACGCTGGAAAAACCAGTCACTCCCTCCCATCTCTCCCCCCCGAAAGGGGATGGTCAGGGTGCAGGTAAGGTTGACGACCTCACGCAGCTCCGGACAATACAGGACTGGATCGTAAGGCCTATGCTCAAAACCGTTTCCGGGGTTGCAGATATCAATGCCTTCGGCGGCTATGTGAAACAGTATCAGGTTATTATAGACCCCGACCGCCTGCGAAAATACGGTTTTACACTGAAGGAAGTGTTCGAGTCGGTTGCCGCAAATAATGCAAACGCAGGAGGAAACATCCTCGAACATTCTTCGGAGCAGTATATCGTAAGAGGTGTCGGTGTTATCCAGTCTTTGAAGGATATCGGCGATATCATGATCAGGGCCCACGGTGGTATGCCCATATTTGTCAGGGATATTGCAGAGGTAAATTTCGGCCCGGAGACGAGGCAGGGAGCGATTGTAAAGGATGGGAGGGGTGAGGCCGTAGCCGGAATCGTTATGATGATACGGGGAGGAAGCGGCAAGGATGTTGTGGCGGGGGTCAAAAAAAAGGTCGGGGAAATCA
>MHER01000107.1 GCA_001805205.1 Nitrospirae bacterium RIFCSPLOW2_12_42_9
CTTTCTTGCGTAGGGTTTTGCCTGGAGCATTCTGCCCTCTGATTTTTTCAGCCTTGAAGCTGCTACCATCTGCATGGTTCTGGTAATCTGTTTGGTCTTTCCAGAGGCTACGATCTTTCTCCTTATCTGCCTTAAGGTAAGCATTATCTCTTCCTATCCATCCATCTCTTCTTAAATGCATCTACTGCAGAATCAATCTTTTTGCTTATTTCATCCGAAATAAGCTTACTCTTTTCTATCTCATGCCCTACATCAGGATACTCCTTTTCCATAAAATCAAGAAACTCTTTTTCAAAACTGCGTATATCAATGGCAGGTAAGTCATCAAGATACCCCTTGGTACCTGCATATATTATCATGATTTGCCTTGATAGTTGTACTGGTTCATACTGATCCTGTTTGAGGATTTCAACCATCCTTTCCCCGCGTGTAAGCTGTGCCTGTGTTGTCTTATCAAGATCAGAGCTGAATTGGGCAAATGCAGCCAATGCCCTGTACTGGGCAAGGTCAAGACGGAGGCTGCCGGCCACCTTTTTCATGGCCTTAGTCTGTGCATTTCCTCCAACCCTCGAGACTGAGAGTCCTACATTGATTGCCGGCTTCACACCTGCATAAAAAAGGTCAGGCTCAAGATAAATCTGGCCATCTGTAATGGATATTACATTTGTTGGGATATATGCAGACACGTCTCCGGCCTGAGTCTCAATAACAGGTAGTGCTGTGAGTGAACCCCCTCCAAGATCATCTTTCAATTTTGCGGCCCTTTCAAGGAGCCTTGAATGCAGATAGAAGACATCCCCCGGATATGCCTCTCTTCCGGGTGGGCGTCTAAGAAGAAGTGATAACTGTCTGTATGCCTGTGCGTGCTTTGAGAGGTCATCATACATGACAACCACATGTTTTCCGTTGTACATCAATTCTTCTCCGATAGCACACCCTGTATATGTGGCTATATACTGCAATGATGCAGGGGTATCAGCAGGTGCAGATACTACAGTTGTATAATCCATTGCACCATATTTCTCAAGGATCTTAACCACTGCTGCCACATTGGAGGACTTCTGTCCTATTGCAACATAGATACAGTATAAGTCCGTATTTTTTTGATTTATAATGGTATCTATCAGAATGGCGGTCTTTCCTGTCTGTCTGTCTCCAATGATAAGCTCTCTCTGTCCCCTCCCTATAGGGATCATTGCGTCTATAGCCTTGATACCGGTTTGTACAGGTTCTTTAACAGGCTGCCTCTCAACGACATTTGGCGCCCTTCCTTCAAGAGACCGGAATTTATTTGTGGCAATTGGGCCTTTTCCATCTAATGGTTTTCCAATAGGGTCCACAACCCTCCCGATAAGGGCATCGCCGACCGGCACCCGGGCTATATTACCTGTCCTCTTAACTATGTCCCCTTCTTTGATAAAGGTATCTTCTCCAAACAGGATAGCACCCACATTATCTTCTTCCAGGTTGAATAACATACCTACAACCCCGCCGGGGAATTCTACCAACTCTCCGGCCATAGCATCTTCAAGTCCATATATCCTGGCAATACCATCTCCCACCTGGAGTACAGTACCTACGCTCTCCATATGGAGCTCAGACTCAAACTTTTCCAGCTCCATCTGGATTATTGAACTTACTTCTTCTGGTTTTAAAGCCATAGTGTTAGCTCCTTAAATAGCGGATCAGAAATAAATTAACTCACTTTAAGAGAGGAGAGTGTATACCTCATATCTAAAAGTTTTCTCCTTATACTTCCGTCTATAATAAGACTTGGTGTTCTTATTATAAGACCTCCGATTATCTTCGGGTCTATATAAAAACATAATTTTACATGTTTCTTCAATATTCTTTCAACTGTATTTGACAGCTTCTCTATGAGGGTATCATCCAGCGGAAATACGGTTGTGACATCTGCCCTCTGTATAGACATTTCAGCATCATACACTTTTTGATACTCCTCAATTATTTCTGTAAGGTACAGGAGCCTGTATTTCCTAACCAGAAGGAGCAGAAAGTTTACAGATGTTTTAGTGAGGATCGGGGATAAAATCTTTCTTACCAGAGAATTTTTATCTTCCTGGGTTATATGAGGACTTTCAAGAAATCTTTTAAGGCCGGGATTTTCCGAGAGCAGCTTTTTTAGAAATGTCATCTCCCCGAGAACATTCTCCATCTCTCCCCTGTTTTTGGCAACATTTAATAAGGCACTGGCATACCTTTCAGCGATTATCCTCGATTTCATTCTTACCTACCTTACCTGTTCAAGATCCTCGATGAAACCCATCACGAGTCGTCTATGTTTTTCCTCGTTTAATTCCTCTTTAAGCACCTTTTCTGCTGCCTTGATTGCAATACTGGCCACCTGATTTCTTAAATCCACACGGGCCTTTGCTATCTCGAGTTCTATATTGGCCTTGGCTTTATCAAGTGTCTTTTTTGCCTCATCACGCGACTTTTCCTGTATCTCAATGGATATCCTCTGCGCCTCGGCTATTGCCTCCTGGATTTTCAGTCTGGCCTGTGTGTCAATATCAGCGAGTTTGGCCTTATAATCTTCTTCAAGCCTTGATAACTCTGACTTTACCTGCTCTATATTTTTGAACTCTGAGGATATCTTCTCTCTCCGTTCTTCAAGAAGAGCCAGGAGAGGTTTCCATGCGAATTTTTTCAGAATAAAGAGGAGGATAAAAAACCCCAGTGCCTGAGTAAGTATCTGTTGAATTTCAAGATTCAAATCTTCTCCCTGTTTTTATGTTTATCAACCAATTTTACCCTGAAGCATTATTACTGTCAGCAGGGCATAGATCGTTAATGCCTCAATAAAGGCTGCACCTATAACCATAGCCGTCTGCACCTTACCAGCGGCCTCTGGCTGCCGGCCTATGGCCTCCATGGCAGCACTTACTGCCTTTGCTAATCCAAATGCCGAACCTATAGCAGCCGCTGCGATAGATAAAGGTAATGTTATACTTAACGCGGTTTGAAAATCCATTGGAAATCCTCCTTTCTTGGTTAATTATGATTACAATTAATTGTTAATGTTCCTCATGTGGCAGCATCGACATTATATATATAGTACTCAACATGGTAAATACCAGCGCCTGAATTGTACCTGTTATTATTGCAAGAAGCATAAAAGGGGTCTGAAAGGGAAGTCCGACAGGACTCCCCATAAAACTTAAGGCCGCAATGCCCAGGGTAACAAAGGCTGCAATAAGGGCATCCTCACCGAGGATATTCCCGAATAGCCTGAGGGACAGGCTCAGCGGCTTTATAAACTCTTCCAGAACATGCAGCGGAAGCATAAGGGGTATAAAGCATATCCCCATCACACCTTTGGGATTACCCGCGAGGTGACTTAAATATCCTAATATCCCGAGTCTCCTTAAGCCGGTATATTGTACAAATAAAAATACGCAGATGGCCAGCCCCACAGTAGTGTTGAGACTTGATGTAGGCGCCTTAAGACCAGGTATAAGGCCACTAATATTCATAACGAATATATACATGAAGAGTGTGCCGAGAAATGGGGTATATTCCCTGCCATAATGATGGCCGAGTATCCCGGTTACAAACTCATAAAGGCTTTCAACGCAAAATTCTACAAAGTTCTGCATTTTATCCGGGAAAAATGATTTGTTCTTTGTAGCCTGTCTTGCAATAATAGCCAGAATAATAATTACAACTCCGGAGAAGACTATGTTTTCATAGTGATGAAAAAACCTGATAACATCAACCTCTCCCATGTACTTATTCAGCAGGGTTACAATATTTGCAACCTCAGGTGTGCTGTTGTGTGCCTCTTCCATAGTCCATTATCCTATCAGTAGGTACGATTAAAAGTTTACTTCTTTACACCCCTGAAAATCCCATAACTTACTACAGGATTCTTTTTAAAATAAATACCCAATACCCTCAGCACGAAAACTGCCAATACTAATGGAAACCCTGCGATAATTCCATAGAGTGATATATTTGTATACTTTATGATGGCATATCCGCCTCCATATAGTACAGGAAATTTTATGATACCCGCCAGTACAGCCCATTTTTTATTTAATTTTTCAGGGGAGGTGAACATAGTGAATATCTGTGATAATAATAATATATTTACAATATTCCATATGGCCCCGGCCATTATTCCCATGGTAATATATAAATTAAAATATAACAGGAGAAATGGGGCGAAAATAATAGCCACTATCGTTGATACCTTGAGAGATCTATTAATAAAATCTTTATCCATTTTTATTGTTATCTTTGCCTGCCCTGTTTATTATCTGTATAGTCTGCCTGGCGCTTGCAATAAGGCCTAAGATCACAAGTGCGACCATAAACCAGGGTGCAGTGCCAAATCTTTTATCTATATAATCTCCTATAAAAAAACCAATTACCGGCCCTGACAAGAGTACAAAAGGGATTGTAGTAAGCATCCCTAATTGGCGAATAAAACGGTATCTGTTTTCATCCCCGTTATTCACCAATACCCTCACCTGTCTGTTTTAGTTTAAAATTTCAACTAAAATAAATTTGGACTTTAACATCTACAAATATGTTTGTCAATAGCCTTGTTGGAATTCCAAAATAATCACATGGGGTTGTGCTATTAACACTAATCTCTGGTGTAGAAAGGAAGTTTTGTAACAACTGCTGTGAATCTTTGAGGATCCCGCTCTATATAAATGGTTTCGCCTGGCTCATTACATTCTATCCTGATATAGCCCATAGCTATTATTTTATTTAATGTAGGTGAATGGCATGCACTGGTGACCACTCCAACATTCTGTTCAATGTCATGAATAATCTTAATAATCTTGTCCCCCTTCACCGGGACTATGTCCCCATTGATATAAAAACCAGTTAATGTCCTGTTCACATGACCCCTGAACTTTATCCGTGATATAGTCTCCTGACCTATATAACAGCCCTTGGTATAGCTGATGGCTTTATCGAGATTAGACTCAACCGGTATGGTATGCTCGTCCATATCGCTGAAATAGACAGGCGTTCCTGCCTCAATACGTAATGTTTCAAGTGCCTCGATACCAAATATGGGGCCAATTAAGGCATCCCAGACTGTATGGATTTCATCCCGCAAGGCGTATATATCATATCCCTCTTCACCAGTGTAAGATGTCCTTACTGCTTTTGTGTTGATATTATTTATAGGTAAATTAATATGTGAGCATTCTGGCATATCTTTGATATCCATATTGGCAACACTACTCAGGAGTTGTCTTGATTGAGGACCCTGCACCGTGATAAGGCCATATCTCTCAGTAACATCCTCCATTACAACATCTTCCCTGAATTGATAATGTTTTAATGCCTGCACAAATATCTCTGACAGACCTGGTTCAAGGTCAATAAAGAATGAATCTTCATCACAGTAAATTTTCATATATGCGAGCATCCTCCCCTTTACATCAAGAAGGGTAGAGTATGCCCCGGATGATGGAGTTAGACTATTAATATCCTGTGATAATATCTTTTGGAGAAAAGATGTCCTGTCTTTGCCTGAGATGATTACCTTACCCCTGTGGGAGAGGTCCAGAATACCAACATTACTTCTTACATTAAGATGCTCCTCTACAGGATTGCTGTAATGACCAGGCATCTCCCATCCTTTTATTTCACAGAAACATGCACCAAGGGATTTATGTATCTCATGGATTGGGGAGGTCATCACAGTGAGGTAATAATAGTATTAAAGAGACTTGACGTCAACACTTGAGGGAAAAACAGTAAAAAATATTTTACTATTGACCCTTGCAGCATATTTTGAATAAAATGATTCCACAATGTGGAAGATTAAGACATCTCTTCAAATACCGCGTTCACATCCCGCTACTTTATCCCACAAAGGGAAGATTTATGTCTTTGGAGGAGGCGGCCCAAACTTCCTGAGTCTTGATTCCGTTGAGATATATGACCCCGTAAGTGATGCATGGTCATGGGGGAGGCCAATGCCTACGCAGCGATCAGGTGCTGTGGCAGCAATTGTAAATAACAGGATTTATGTTATAGGCGGTGGTTATAAGAAGCCGGACGGCAAGTTTAAATTCCTTACAACAGTTGAGATTTATGATCCTGAGAGGGATAACTGGGAGACAGGACCTGACATGCTTATGCCGCATGACTATCCCGGAGTTGCTGTATCAGGCAGGCATATTTATATAATGGGTGGTCATCATCCTGATGCAACAGAGGGGGGGCCTTCAAAAGACCCCGGGTTTAGTTTCTGTGAGGTGTTAGATATCAGCAAAGGAAGATGGGCTGAGATTGCCTCTTTGCCTGTTCCCAGGTTTGCCCTCAAAGGGGCTGTGCTTGATGAGAAGATAATCGTTACCGGCGGAGTAGCATTTACAGGGAAGAGTCTTAAGGAGTATGACCTTATTGATATATATAATCCTTCAGGGAATGTCTGGGAAAAGGAAGATGGTTTATCCCTCCCGTGGCCTGCTGCCGGACATGGTGTGTGCATACATAAAGGATGTCTGTATATATTCGGGGGATATAGCACAGAAGGGATTAATACGAGGGTTACATGTTATAATCCTTTGTCAAAGTTATGGATCCCCCTTCCTCCAATAGATAAACCGCGAGCTGCAATGGGGGTTGTATCTATTTCAGACAGAGAGATTTATCTTATTGGCGGCTGGGAGGTTGATGGCAGGACAGTTATGGATACTGTAATTTCCTATCAGGTTGATGAATAATCCCTTGGTGATTGGCGCGGCCCACCGATTGAGGAACGTTTATAAAAATAGCAGCAAGATTGCGAATGCCATTAAAACTGCTATTGCCCATTCTCCAAAACTTCTTTTAACTGCATAAGCGAGATTGAGGCAAGGTTAAAACAAAACATTAAACTGAGATTTATGTTTCAGGAGAATGAGATAACGCCTTTTGAGGATAAGATCAATAAAGATGCAACATGGGACAACATATCAAAGGAAAAGATCCGGAACTTCCTGAAAGAGGTGGACATCAGCATGCGTAAAATAGTCCCCCCTGACATCATGACAAGCCTGAATACGATTGTCTTTGAACGGCCTGTGGAACGGGTCGGAGAAAAGGGCGGAGAAAAAGTCGGTGTAAAGGTCGGAGAAAAATTGACTGCAAACAGGAAAAAAATAATAGACCTTATGATCCAAAACAAAACCATATCTGCCAAGCAATTATCTGAGTTGGTGGAGATCTCCCAAAGAAAGATAGAGGAAAACATTTCCTGGTTAAAAGAAAAGGGTTATGTTAAACGCATTGGTCCCGACAAAGGCGGGCATTGGGAGATAGTTAATGCTTAACAAGATTGGACCAAGGTTAAAACAAAATAATGAAACATCTGATTCAGACGGAGGATGATAAATGGACGAAATTATAGAAGCCAGAAAAGCTAAAAAAGGTCAAATTGAAAGTGGTAAGCTCTTTGTTAAGGATGTTTTCAGTAACTTGTGGTTTAGAATTCCTGAATATCAACGTTCCTATGTATGGGGAGAGGATCAGATTAGTGAGCTTATTGATGATATTACCTTTGCTGCTAGTAATCATCCCGAAAATGAATATTTTTTAGGTTCTATGGTTCTTCAAAAGAAATACTTAGAAACTCATCATAAAGGAAATACAATCAGATATGAGGAACATGATTTATTGGACGGCCAACAACGTTTAACGACGCTGCTATTGATGTTAGCCGTGATAAGAGACATTACGAAAGACAATGACTTACTTGGCATGGATCGGCAAGGAGAATAAGCCGAGGTTGGAGCATGCTCCATATCGGGATTTCGGAGACAGAGGGCTAA
>MHER01000108.1 GCA_001805205.1 Nitrospirae bacterium RIFCSPLOW2_12_42_9
TTATGATTAACTCTGTATGTCCTTACCATCTTTAAAATATCTCCATGCAGTCCTATAACTTATTCCCAGTTTCTTTGCATATTCTGATAATTTCATACGAATATACTATCATATATGTCTATAATTGTTACTAGTCTAATTGAAGTTTAGAAATACTCGTACCAAGCGGGAAATAGAAAGTAGAAAACTAAAATTGTGCATCGTACTTTAGTGATATTATCTCTTCTCCTGATATATGTGTGACATACTCCGAAGATTAGTTACTACATCCCCGAATACTTCGAGAAAGTAATCTGTCTCCTTATCTGTATTATCCTTGCCCAGTGTTATCCTGATTGAACTCCTCGCATCTTCATAAGAACGCCCGATTGCTGACAGTACATGGGACGGCCCTTTCATGGATGTTGTACAGGAGGAACCCATAGATACGGCTATCCCTTTAAAATCGAGATTGATTGCCATGGTCTCACCATCAACAAAATCTACTGTTATATTTATATTATTCGGTAATCTTTTATCAGGATGACCATTGAGCCTTACACCCTCTATCTGAAGAAGCCCTTTTATAAGTTTTTCACGCAAGTTCGTAAGATAGGTTGTTTGTGCATCCATTTCAAGCATTGCAAGCTGAACTGCCTTTCCTATGCCAACAATTCCAGGGATATTCTCTGTCCCTGCCCTCAGTTTAAACTCCTGGTATCCACCATGTATATGCGGGGAAATACGGGTCCCTTTTCGCACATAAAGTCCGCCAATACCTTTGGGGCCATAGAATTTATGACCTGAAAAGGAGAGGAGATCAACGTTCAGTTCATCTACATTTATTGGAATGTGTGAGAAAGTCTGTACTGCATCAGTATGGAAATATACATTCCTGCCTCTTGCAATAGTCCCGATCTCTTTTAATGGCTGTATGGTGCCAATCTCATTGTTGGCATGCATTATTGATATTAATATCGTTTCAGGTGTAATTGCATCCACAACAGCTTCCGGATTCACCATACCGTAGCTGTCAACCGGCAGGTATGTAACCCTCCACCCTTCTCTTTCCAGGAACCTGCATGGTTCAAGGACTGCATGATGTTCTATCTGGGATGTTATTATATGATTCCCCCTGTCCCTGTTTGCATAAGCAACACCGAATATTGCCAGGTTATCAGACTCAGTGCCACCACTGACAAAGACAATCTCATCCCCTTTTGCACCAATCAGGTGAGCAATTTTTTCTCTTATCTCTTTTATTGCGATTAGTGTTTCCTTACCGAAATGATGAAGGCTTGAGGGATTTCCAAAGTATTGACCCCAAAAAGGGTGCATGGCCTCTATAACCTCAGGCCTTGTTGGTGTTGTTGCCGCATGGTCGAAATATATACGATTCATAATCCCTATCTGATGAGCATCTCTGCTATCTGGACAGCATTAGTTGCTGCGCCTTTTCGAAGATTATCCGCAACTACCCATAGGTTTAATCCGTTAGGAACAGATTCATCCTCTCTTATCCTCCCGACAAATACCTCGTCTTTTCCTGACACCTCGAGAGGTACCGGATATATATTCCTCTTTGGTTCATCATATACAACAATACCAGGTGCTGCTGATAATATCGCCCTCGCCTCATTGGCTGACAGCTTTTCCTCTGTCTCGATATTTACAGACTCGGAATGCCCTATATACACAGGCACACGAACTGTCGTTGCTGTAATCCTGATACTCTCATCTTCCAATATCTTTCTTGTCTCATTGACCATCTTCATCTCTTCCTTTGTATAACCATTATCAAGAAAGGCATCTATGTGAGGTAAACAGTTAAAAGCTATCTGATAAGGGAAAACCTCCACCTTAACATCCTGAAAACCAAGGATAGCCCTTGTCTGTTCATAGAGTTCATCCATGGCCTCTTTACCCTTACCGGACACAGACTGAAAGGTCGTAACAACGATCCGTTTTATCCTGGCCCTGTTGTGAAGTGGTTTCAATGCCACTACCATCTGTATAGTCGAACAGTTCGGGTTTGCAATTATCCCCTTGTGCTTTTTAACAGCATGTGGATTGACCTCAGGCACTATAAGAGGGATATCCGGCACCATCCTGAATGCAGAGCTGTTATCAATCACCACGGCACCGGACTGTACAGCCTTTGGTGCAAAATCCAAACTTATCTTCTCTCCTGCTGAAAAGAGGGCGATATCAATCCCTTCAAAGACATTTTCCTGAAGCAGTTCAACCTTGTAGTCCTCATCCCCGTAGGGGAGTGTATCCCCTGCTGACCTCTCTGAGGCAAAAAGCCTGAGGTTTGCAACAGGGAATCCCTTATCTTCCAATACCTGTATCATCTCATTACCAACAGCACCGGTTGCCCCTACAATCGCAACATTATATTTATCTTTCCTAACCATAATCAGACTATCCTGTATTTTTCAGCGTCAACTAGTTTCCTGTTGTAAACATCCATATATACGGAATGAGTACAAGGTCCTTCCCTTCTTTAGTCTTTCCTTCCCTTATTATACACTGATATGTGGTATTAGGTTCAAGAGGTTTATACGGTCTGAACGCTAATACTGTATTTGTGTCCAGCCACCTCTTTGACCCATCTATTCTCATCCCCTTTGACAGCGCCTCAAAACCAGCCTCAGTAGCAGGATCCATTATATCACTGAATTTCACATTAATATCTGTGTATCTCGAGATATTAAAATCCCCTGAGGACGGGTATGTGGACACAATATAAGGACCATCCTGATACTGGCTCGTGTCAACAGTTGCACAACCGGTGAAACAGAAAACAAAAAAAATAGCAGCAATAAATATTAGTCTATTAATAATCAGGTTGTCAATACCAGTGTATATTGTAATTTGCAATTCAGACACTGGACATCAGACTTTAAGTTTAATGTCTGATGTCTATGGTCTATTGTCTGCAATCTTAAATAAGTTCATCCAGTATAAGGTCTGTCATCTCTTTAGTCCCCACAAGTTTGTTCCCCGCGGAATAAATATCTGCAGTCCTGTATCCCTTGTTTAAAACCTTATTAACAGCAGCATCAATATCCGTGAATACAATCTCCATTCCAAAAGAGTATTTAAACATCATGCCAACAGAGAGTATGGTGGCAATAGGATTGGCCTTGTTCTGCCCTGCAATGTCAGGAGCGCTGCCGTGAATCGGTTCATACATCCCCACTTCTCCACCCAGGCTTGCTGAAGGAAGCATACCTATAGAGCCTGTCAGCATCGCTGCCTCATCACTCAGGATATCACCAAACATATTATTGGTTAATATTACGTCAAATTGTTTCGGGTTTCTGATCAGTTGCATTGAACAGTTATCAACGTACATGTGTGATAATTCAATATCCTGATAATCTTTGTGAACAGTATTCACAACGCGTCTCCATAGTTCAGAGGATTCAAGGACATTGGCCTTATCAACAGAGCAGAGCTTTTTACTACGGCCACGGGCAACATTAAAGGCAAGCCGCGCTATCCTTTCTATCTCATAGGTTGTGTATACCTCAGTATTTATCCCCCTTTCCTGGCCGTCTGCCTTTTCTATGCCCCTCGGTTTACCAAAATAGATCCCGCCTGTAAGCTCACGGATAACAACAATATCTATACCCTCGATTACTTCCCTCTTAAGGGTTGATGCATCCACGAGTGCTGAAAAGAGCCTTGCAGGTCTTAGATTTGCAAAGAGCCCCAGTTTTTCTCTGAGTCCGAGTAAGGCACGCTCAGGCCTGATTGAATAATCCAGCCCCTCCCATTTTGGCCCACCAACAGCGCCGAGTAACACAGCTTCACTATTCAATGCAAGCTGGAGTGACTTCTCAGGCAGCGGTATCCCGTATTCATCGATTGCACTGCCGCCTACAAGCGCCTCTTCGAGATCAACCCCGATATTATATTTATTCCCAACCTCTTTCATCACCCTTACAGCCTGAGGTACTATCTCTTTACCGATCCCGTCACCAGGAAAAACCGCAATCTTATATGTGGTTGACATGTCTCACCTTTTAAGCATCCCTTCCTGTTTTGCATACTCAAATATACTTCCTGCCCTCAATATCCCTTCCACATCTCCCAGGGGCTGGAGTTTATATTCCTTATCTGAGGTAATATCCCGCAGGAGACCTTTCCTTACATTCAGCTCAATCTCATCTTCTGTTCTTACCTCTTTATATAAGTGATCTGCTGTTTCAAATGGTATAAAAAATCCACCGTCTACTACATTTCTGTAAAATATCCTTGCATATGATTCAGCTACCACAGCCTCCACACCTGCGATATTAAGTGCAACAGGAGCATGCTCTCTTGACGACCCGCAGCCAAAATTCTTACCTGCAATAATAATATTGAATTGTGATTCACTCATCCCTTCTTCAACAAATCTTATATATCCCTTTGGTAGTCCTGCATATGAATCAGGGACACTCGATAATGCATACTTTCCATAGAGTTTTCTCTCCTCCGGGTCACTAAGACTATAGACGAGGTGCTGTGCCGGTATTATCTGGTCAGTGTCTATATCGTTACCGAGGACATATGCTTTGCCTTTGATTATATCTTTCATATAAAATCCCCCCCTCCCTATCCCTCCCCCTCCAAGGGGGGAGGGGAAGGGTGGGGGTGTTTTTATTCTTCAAGATCTCTCGGATCTGTTATCTCACCTCTTATAGCAGATGCTGCTGCAGTAAGCGGAGATGCGAGGTATACCTGAGATTGCTTTGACCCCATCCTCCCTGGAAAGTTCCTGTTTGTAGTTGATATACAGACCTCATCCCCAGTTAGCCTTCCGAATGTATCAGGCGGCCCTCCAAGACATGCAGCACAGGATGCATTGTCTGATATCTTTGCACCGGCCTTCTCGAAGATTGTATAAAGGCTGTCCCCATTGATCATTTCTTCTTTAAGTCGCTTTTCCACCTCTGTAGTAGCCGGCACAATATATGTTTCGATTTTAACATGGTTCTTCCGGAGGATCATTGCAGCAGCCCTGAAGTCTGTCAGTTTGCCTCCTGTACATGAACCGATGTAACACCTGTCTATCTTTGTACCCTTTACCTCTGATACGAGTGCCTTATTATCCGGTGAGTGGGGCTTTGCAACAACAGGTTCAAGGTCCTGTAAATTATAGACCCTCACAGATTCATATCCGGCATCATCATCTCCATAAACAACCTCAAATCCCTTTTTGCTCCTCTGTTTTACAAATGCGAGTGTCTTATCATCAGTCGCTATTATTCCGCTCTTACCGCCTGCCTCTATCGCCATATTGCAGAGGGTCATACGCTCTTCTACAGAGAGCATTGATATACCTTCCCCTTCAAACTCCATTGCCTTGTATGTAGCCCCATCCACACCAATATCACCAATGATATGCAGGATAAGGTCCTTTGCCATAAGGTATGCCGGCATCTCTCCGTTGAAGATGAATTTCACTGTTGGAGGCACTTTAACCCAGAGCATCCCTGTACCCATAATAAAG